>NZ_JBSXNN010000051.1:0-8855 GCF_056857635.1 Vreelandella sp. L-15
GTTAACTTCCTATGGCTTCCTTCAGACCCCACCGTTGGCCAGTGACGCCCTTGCCAGTCGGATTGTCTTCCCCTCAGTCGGGGTGACGCCATCTTCTTTCAGATGGCCGGGTTTGCCGGCTTCGCCGGGCAAACAAAAAAGCCCAACGCATGTACGTTGGGCTTTGGTCGGCTTGCGGCGTGACAGTTACTTCGCACGTTAAGGAAAATCTGTCACTATCCGCATAGCCTCAGATGAATCACTTAAGAAATGGCGCTTATGACTGGTTAGCCATCTCTTGAACGCGCTGCATCATTTCTGGATCTTGCTGGATGGATTGACCGATAGCATTGAACGTGTCGACGTCCAAGCCGCTATCTTCGACGACTTCGATCATGCGGTCGTTAGCTTCAGCGCGAACTTCCTGTTGTGTGGCTTCGTCTTCTGCTTCCTGCAGACGCTGGGTGTACTCTTGCGAGATCACGGCGATTTCTTGAGAAGCATCGGCGAACTGCTGTAGCTGCTGATCAGAAAAATCCTGAGTCGGGGCTTGTTGAGTAGCCATTGGGTCTTGCGCTTGACCGTCGGCTTGTTGGGCGTGAGCGGTGCCCGCCATCAGACCCGTCGCAAGAAGTGCAGCAGAGAACAGAGCAGTCATACGTTGCATGGTAAGAAACCTCATTGACGCGTTATGAATGTGCCCAGTGTGACGCGTCGTTTGGGCGCTGGTTCAATCTTTTATGTAAAATCAAGTAACAAAAAGAACAAAACATAAGTTATTCACGCAGCGACTCATGCTGCTATAGGAGAATTATGTCTAGTATTTTCAATGCTTTAAAAGAAAAAGACGCCGCCTCTCTCGGGCTTGCCGCCATGCCTGGTATCTTCGTTCTTTTATGGAGCACGGGCTTTATTGGCGCAAAATTTGGCCTCCCTTACGCCGAACCCTTCACCTTTTTGTTCCTCCGCTTCGTACTCACCCTACTGCTACTGACTCCCTTGATATGGATAATGCGAATTTCATGGCCTTCATCACCTACGTTATGGAAACATATCGCGGTATCGGGTTTGCTGGTTCATGGCACCTACTTAGGCGGTGTATTTTACGGTATCTATTGGGGCATGCCTGCGGGTCTGGCCGCGCTTTTGGTTGGCCTGCAGCCACTCCTCACCGCCGCCTGCGCAGGACCGCTGCTCGGCGAGCGGTTGACCAGACGGCAGTGGTTAGGCCTGTTGTTGGGATTGGTCGGCATCAGCTTGGTTCTGGGCAGTAAGCTGGAACTCGGCAGCACGCTCTTTAGCGGCTTTGGGATGGGCGCATTGGTGAGCGTGATGGCTGCCCTAGTGGGTATCTCGCTTGGCACGCTGTATCAAAAGCGCTACTGCACCAGTATGCCCTTGCTGTCCGGCGCGGTGATTCAGTACATAGCAGCTGGTGTGCTCTTAGGGTTTGGCGCCCTACTGTTCGAAAGCCGCGAGGTTGAGTGGAGTATGACGTTTATTCTAACGCTTGGCTGGCTCGTGCTGGTTCTCTCAATTGCCGCTATCCTGCTATTGATGGCCTTGATAAAGAAGGGGGAGGCTTCTCGTGTAGTAAGTCTCTTTTATCTGGTGCCTCCAGTCACGGCACTTCAGGCGTGGTGGCTATTCGATGAGCGTTTGCCGCTGCTGGGATTGGCAGGCATGGTCATTGCCATTATCGGCGTGGTCATGGTGGTACGCCCCTCGACGACATAATTCGATACGAAAAAAACGAATCTTCCAGGGCTTGGAAAAAATGACTGCACAACCTCACTGCGCCTGGGCCGACGACGTTTGCAACCGATGCGATACCCCAGTTCCCTTTTCGTTTACGATGGCCTTTCAACCGATAGTAGATGTGACTCAGCGGCAGGTGGTTTATTACAAAGCATTAGTGCGTGGCATAAACGGAGAGTCGGCCTTTTCGATCCTCAGTCAAGTGACCGATGAGCTAATGTACCGCTTTGATCAAGCTTGCCGGGTAAAGGCAATCGAACTTGCCAGCGAGCTGGGCATGACTGAACGGCTTTCGATTAACTTTCTGCCTAATGCTGTGTACGAGCCGGAAGCCTGCATTCAATCGACGCTAGAGACATCACGCCGGGTCGGCTGGCCAACTGAGCGGCTCAATTATCGACAGCTATCGCCGTATGGGCTTTACTACGTCGCTGGATGATTTCGGCAACGGCTACGCGAACTTGGACCTACTGACGGACCTTCACCCCGATACGCTAAAAATCGACCGCGAACTGGTGATGGAGTGCGATAGCAATAGCCGCCGCCAAGCCATTCTGAAAAGCATGGTGGCACTGGCCCGCACCCTGGGTACCCAGCTAGTGGCGGAGGGTGTCGAGACCCGGGAAGAGTCGCGCTGCCTGTTGGCGCTGGGTATTGCCGTGCAGCAAGGCTATTACTTTGCCCGCCCAGAGGTGGGCAAACTGCCCACCGTGGCGCTGGAAAAGTATGACTAGAAAAACCTATGGTTCGTTAGTTGTGAACGATTAAAGCCGTTCAAGATAGGAAGTGCCGCCTAAATTACGCATTTGCTGGCGAATCCATTGGCTGCGACGCTCTACCTGGGCGTCGGGCCTAGAGGCACTGCGATTCCGAGGATTGGGTAAAATGGCGGCTAGCAGGCTTGCCTGCCTCTCGGTCAAGGCACTTCCGGAAGCACCAAAGTAGTGGTCGGCGGCAGCTTCCAGCCCAAACACCCCGGTATCCCACTCGGCCACGTTCAGGTACACCTCCAGAATCCGCTGCTTGCTCCAGAAGGTTTCGATCAGCAGGGTGAACCAGGCCTCCAGCCCTTTGCGCAGCCAGCTGCGCCCACTCCATAGGAAAACGTTCTTGGCCGTTTGCTGGCTGAGCGTACTGGCCCCCCGCAGCCTCGAGCCATCGCGGCTGGCCTCCCAGGCACGACGCAGCTCTACCACATCGAAACCTCGATGAATCGGGAAGCGTTGGTCCTCGGCGGCAATCACCGCCAGCTTGGCGTTATTCGAGAGATTCTCCCAACTACGCCACTGGCGCTGAATATCAACCGGTTCGCTGTTTATCCAGCTTTGCACCTTACGTTCAACCATCACCATGGAGCCCGGTGGCGGAACAAAGCGAAATAGCAGCACCAGGGCAACGGAGAGCACCACGAAGCCAAGCGCACCACGCCAGATAAGACGCCATAACAGACGAAGAAAACGGCGCAGCGCGCGATTGAGCATCTCGGAATCCTTAGCGTTTCATGAGGTGTTCCGCATGATAGCGCAAATGGTCCTCAATGAACGAGGCGATAAAGAAGTAGCTGTGGTCATAACCTGGCTGGCGACGCAGCGTCAGCGGGTGGTCATGCTCTTCACACACGGCTTCCAAACGCTCGGGCATCAGCTGCTCTTCCAAGAACTGGTCCGCTTCGCCTTGGTCGATAAACAGCCGCTGGCGGGACGCCCCGTTGGCCACTAGCTCGCAGGCGTCGTACTGGCGCCAGCGGGACTGGTCATCACCCAGATAGCTGGTGAACGCTTTTTGCCCCCAGGGGCAGTTCATGGGGTTCACAATCGGCGCAAAGGCCGAGACCGAACGGAACCGGCCAGGATGGCGCAGGGCAAGAATCAGCGCCCCATGGCCACCCATGGAGTGACCGCTGATAGATTCGCGCCCATTAACGGGGAAGTGCTGGCGCACCACCGACGGTAACTCTTCAATCACGTAATCGTACATACGGTAGTTGGATTTCCACGGCGCCTGGGTGGCGTTCACGTAGAAACCCGCCCCGGAGCCAAGGTCATAGCTATCGTGCTCGCCGGGGAGATCGGTGCCACGCGGGCTGGTATCCGGACAGATAATCGCCACGCCTAATTCGGCGGCAATGCGGTGCGCGCCAGCCTTCTGCATAAAGTTTTCGTCGTTGCAGGTCAGGCCCGATAGCCACCATAACAGCGGAACACGCTCGTTTTCTGCCTGGGGTGGCAGGTACACGGCGAAGACCATGTCGCAATCCAGCGCCCGGGAGTAGTGGCGGTAGCGCTTGTGCCAACCGCCGCAGCTGCGGTTGGCCGACACCAGTTCTAAAGTTTCACTCATGCTCATGGGGCAGGCTCCTTCAGAAGATGAAAACGCGGCGGGTCTCCCCTACCGCGTTCGTTTATCTGGTTTCTTTCGCTAGATGATACTCAGTAATGCAGGACGGTACGAATGCTCTTGCCTTCATGGAGCAGATCGAAAGCTTCGTTGATCTTCTCAAACGGCATATCGTGGGTGATAAAGTCGTCGATGTTGAGCTCGCCATTCATATAGCGATCCACGTAGCCCGGTAGCTCGCTACGGCCTTTCACACCACCGAACGCCGAGCCTTTCCAAACGCGGCCTGTCACCAGCTGGAAGGGACGGGTTGAGATCTCTTCGCCTGCGCCTGCCACGCCGACAATGATCGATTCACCCCAGCCTTTGTGGCAGCACTCAAGCGCTGAACGCATCACGTTGACGTTGCCGATACACTCAAACGAGTAGTCGACGCCGCCATCGGTCATATCAACGATGACCTGCTGGATCGGGTCACTGTAATCTTTGGGGTTGACGAAATCAGTCGCGCCGAACTGCTTGGCCAGCACAAATTTGTCTGGATTGACATCAATCGCGATGATTTTAGAAGCTTTCGCCATCACCGCCCCCTGAATCACCGCCAAGCCAATGGCACCCAAGCCGAACACGGCAACGGTAGAGCCGGGCTCTACTTTCGCGGTATTCATAACGGCACCAATACCCGTGGTAACACCGCAGCCCAGCAGGCAGATTTTATCCATCGGCGCTTCTTTGGAGACCACCGCCAGCGACACTTCCGGCAACACGGTGTACTCACTAAACGTGGAGGTGCCCATGTAGTGGTGCAGCATTTTGCCGTCTAGCGAGAAGCGTGATGTGCCGTCTGGCATGACACCTTTACCTTGGGTCGCACGTACGCTACCACAGAGGTTGGTTTTACCTGAGAGGCAGAATTTACACTTGCCGCACTCGGCGGTGTAGAGCGGAATAACGTGGTCACCAGGTTTCACGCTGGTAACACCTTCGCCTACTTCTTGAACAACGCCCGCGCCCTCGTGGCCCAGTACGGCTGGGAAGTTGCCCTCAGGGTCGGCACCGGACAGCGTAAAGGCGTCTGTGTGACACACGCTGGTGGCGGCCATTTTCACCAGCACTTCTCCCGCCTTCGGGCCTTCAACATCAATCTCAACCAGCTCAAGCGGCTTACCCGCTTCTAATGCAACCGCAGCACGTGATTTCATGGTCACTCCTAGCTAAAGTTTATTGACTATCGTTTAAATGTCTGTGAGTGAGCACGCCGTGGCGCACTCGACTTACCAAGGGTGTGGATTACTCGCTATCGCGGGCGATAGGCGCAAACTCAATGGGCAGCCAGCGGTAGCCTTCTTCGTCTTCGACGATGTGACCGATGCCCGGGAACGGCATGTGAGCACCGGCCACCCAGTGCTTCTCATCGACCGCTCTCTCCAGCACCGCTTCACGTGTGTGTACCGCTTGCTCGGGGTCGGAATCGAATTCGATGGCAACGCTTGGGTCAGCAAACTGCACGCCGTAGCTGTGGACGACATCGCCCCATACCAACATGGCGTCGTCACCACTATTGAGCATAAAGCTCGCATGGCCCGGCGTATGGCCGTGAGCATCCCGCGCAACGATGCCCATCAGCAGCTCATCGCCTGGCGCAAAGGGGCTGAATCGGCCAGCCTCTTGATAGGGCGCCACGGCCTCTTGCGCCATGGTAAAGAAGGCACGCTCCTCCTCTGGAAGCGCTTGAGAGCGCTCTTCGTCCAACCAGAAGTCAGCGTCGCCTTCGCTGGCGCGCAGCTCGGCATTGGGATAGACCGCCTCACCGTTCTCATCCACCAAACCGCACACATGGTCCGGGTGCAGGTGGGTCATCAAGATCGTATCGACCTGTTCCGGTGTATAGCCCGACGCGCGTAAGTTCTGCTCGACCTGGCCCAGAGTGGGACCAAAGCACGCCGTGGCCAGCGTGAAGAGATCATCGACATCATCAAACACTCCATGAAAACGCGAGATAGACCTGAAGTGTAGGTCAGCTAGGCGAGAAAGATAAAGCGGGATACACTCACAAGATTATTGCTCCTGAGCAACAATCTCTTTAATTAAGGGTTCGCCATGCAGCGCTGGGATCGTATCGAAGCCTTCGTCGAGGTGGTCAGGCTGGGCACCTTTTCCGCCGCCGCTCGACACCTCAAAGTCTCTACCTCGCATATCAGCCGTTTGGTCAGCCAGCTAGAGAACCAGCTAGGCGTGCAGCTACTCTACCGCACCACGCGGCAGATTCGGCTGACCGATGCGGGGGCGCTTTACGTGGAGCACTGCCGCCATTTGTTCGATGGGCTGCGTGATGCCGAGCAGGCGATCAGCGAGCTGCAGGCCAAACCCCATGGGCTACTAAAACTGACCTCGGCAACGACTTTCGGCGAGCGCTACGTTGCCCCGCTAGTCAATGACTTCCAGCGCCTGCACCCTCAGCTCGAAGTACACATGCACTTCACCAATCGCCCGGTGGAGTTGATCGAAGAGGGTTTCGACATCGCCATTCGCATGGGGGTGTTGAAAGACTCCAGCCTGATTGCCCGGCGGCTGTGCGGACGCCGCGAATACGTGGTGGGCTCACAGGCCTATTTTCGTCAGGCGCCCCGTCCCCACACGCTGGGCGAGCTGAGCCAACACCGCTGCCTGCTGGGGTCGCGCCCCAACTGGCTGTTCGAAGTGCACGGTCAGCGGCGAGAGGTCAAGGTAGAGGGGTGCTGGAGCAGCAACTCGGGGCCTGCCCTGCTGGATGCCGCCCTCAAAGGGCTGGGGCTCGCCCAGCTGCCGGATTACTACGTGGCGCCTTATCTGGCCAGTGGAGAGTTAGTGTCGGTGCTGGAGCCGTTCCAACACCACGACACGGCGGTGTGGGCGGTCTACCCGCGCCACCGCCACTTATCGCCCAAGATTCGTCAGTTGGTCGACCATTTGGTCGACCATATCGACACTCTGTTACCCGCTCATTAGCATTCGATGGCATTGACTGCGAGACCACCTTTCGAGGTCTCTTTGTACTTATCCTGCATATCGCGACCGGTATCGCGCATGGTGCGGATCACCTTATCCAGCGAGACAAAGTGGTCGCCGTCACCGTGTAACGCCATGCGGGCGGCATTAATCGCCTTGACAGACGCAATCGCGTTGCGCTCGATACAGGGCACCTGGACGAGTCCTGCCACTGGGTCGCAGGTCAGCCCCAAGTTATGCTCCAGGCCAATTTCCGCAGCGTTTTCTACCTGCCGCGGCGTACCGCCCAGCACTTCGGCCAGCCCGGCCGCCGCCATGGCGCAGGCAGAGCCCACCTCCCCCTGACAGCCTACTTCAGCGCCGGAAATTGAAGCGTTCTTTTTGCATAGAATGCCCATGGCACCGGCAGTCAGCAAAAAATTCACTACATCGGCATCGCAGGCGTCCGGCTCGAACTTTAGATAGTACGCCAGCACGGCGGGCACGATACCCGCGGCACCGTTGGTAGGCGCGGTCACCATCCGCTTACCAGCGGCATTCTCTTCGTTCACTGCTAGCGCAAACAGGTTGACCCAGTCCATCACGGTAAAACTGGTCACAATCAGGCGCTGATTGTCGGGCGGCGAGAGCAATTGCTGATGCAGTGAATGGGCGCGGCGGCGGACATTTAAGCCGCCCGGTAGGCGCCCGGTGGCCTCCAGGCCATTATCAATGCTCTGGCGCATGGCGTGCCAGATGGTGAGTAATTCGTCACGTATCGCGGCTTCGCTACGCCAAGCTTTCTCGTTTTCTAACATCAGCTCGCTGATGCTTAGGCCGTGCTGCTGGCACAGTGTCAGTAACTCATTTGCTGACTCAAAGGGATAAGGCAACGCTGTTTTGTCTTCATCCAGCCCGCCTCGGTCAGCGCAGGCCTGGTCCACATAAAATCCACCGCCCAGGGAGTAATAGGTGTTCGTACTGATCACCGTATCTCCTTCATACGCCGTGAGTACCATGGCGTTAGGATGAAACGGCAGGCAGGCCTCATCCCATTCGATATCACGTGCGCGCTGAAACGCTAGCGCTTGGCCGTTGGGAAGCCTCAATGGCTCGCTGTTATCCAATGCGGCTAAGCGCTCGGCGATAGTATCAAGGTCAACCGCCTCTGGCGTCTCGCCCATCAACCCCATCACCACGGCATTATCAGTGCCGTGACCGACACCAGTCGCTGCCAGCGAGCCGTGCAGCCTTACCACAACACGGCTGACCTTGGGCGCTGTCAGCGCCATGACGAAATCTCGCGCTGCCCGCATGGGCCCAACGGTATGTGAGCTGGATGGGCCAATGCCAATCCGAAACAGATCAAACACACTAATTGCCATAAAAGTGCCTGCCCCTAGAGGTAATTATTACGCTTCTTGTAGCGCTACTTTGTAGCCTAACCGGCTAGCCGTCGAGCAATTCTCAGCTAGTTAGACGTGCGAGCATAGAAATGTGACGATATAATTAACATTCACCCCTGCATGTTTGTTTGCCTCCCGTAACATTTTATCTCCGATAAGGGCACTGGTATGTCACCATCTCCCCCCTGGGCGATTAGCTTTCGCACCGCGCTACTTCGTGCCACGCTCTACACGCTAGCGATTGGCGGCATTGCTCAAGGTGGCTTCCTAGCAGTCTGTCGGACTTGAGGTTAATGGATGAGCTGAGGCGTGGGTTCTTCACCCCCCCCTGTGTTGGTGTTGGTGCTGTTGTGTGGCTCTTAACCTGCCCCTCAGCTTCTGCAAGGCGGTTCTGACGCCTTGCCTGCT
>NZ_JBSXNN010000052.1:0-7395 GCF_056857635.1 Vreelandella sp. L-15
CTCTGGTTGTGAAAGAGCATGCAGGTTAGACTTGGACATGGCGTATCCATCCTCTGTTGGTTGTGATCTTGGTGGTGATCAACCAACAGGATACGCCATCCTTTCAGCCTGCTTCCATACACCAGAAATCACCATAACTCGACCAGCGCTCGGCAATACCTTGAAATATTGGGCTGTTTTTCAGAAGGCATCCACCCTTCAGCCTAAATCGTTATCGAGGCTCTTTAGGGCTTCTTGAATCACTTGGCAGCCGTTTGTTGCTTGCTGTGGAGTGATACTTTCTTCCGGACAATGGCTTCTACCCTCACGGCACGGAACAAACAGCATGCCAGTCGGCGCGATTTTTGCCATATAGACGGCGTCATGGCCGGCACCACTGGTTAAGCTCATGGCCTTCAAACCGGTGGTTTGAGCGGCCTCCCAAACCTTTGATTGAATGAGGTCTGCACAAGGAGTGGGAAGACCCTCGCTAAGCGGTGTGGCGACAATCTCAATACCACGCGTTGAGGCATCGCGCTTTGCTTGATCGAGAATCGGCGGAAAGAAGCTTTGGAGCAGATGAGAATCATTGCTACGCACTTCAAGTACCAATTCGACCCGCTCAGGAATCGCGTTAGTAGCATTGGGGAAGACGTTTAGGCGGCCCACCGTGGCCACGAGGTAATTGTCTCCGGTACCCTGATGCAGTGCTGCTTGCTGGATGGCTTTGATCAACCCTGCAGCTTCGGCCAGTGCATCCCGACGCAGCTCCATCGGTGTAGTGCCTGCGTGATCAGCCTGGCCCGAAACCACAATGTCGTAGCGGTGAATGCCGACGATATCGCTCACCACGCCAATGGGCACGTGGCTCTCTTCCAATACACGTCCCTGTTCGATGTGTAACTCCAAGAAAGCCGCAATATCACCCTGCTGGCGCAACGGTATGTTCAAAGTATCCGGGTTGCCACCCATACGGCGAATGGCATCCGCTAGACGCTCACCGCCCGGCTCACATAAATTGAGCATCTCGTGTGAAAGATCCCCCACCATCCCGCGGCTACCGACACAGGAAATGCCGTACTCGCTGGGCTCTTCGGAGAGAAAATCGATCACCTCGACATCATGACGCAATTGAATCCCTGCTTCCGCTAGGCTCTGCACAGCTTCAAGGCCAGCGAGAACGCCAAGGATTCCGTCATAGCGCCCACCACTGGGTACCGTATCGATATGGCTTCCTAAAACCAGAGGCGCTAGCGAAGGCTCACTGCCTGGCAAGATACCAATCAGATTACCGGCATCATCTAGTCGTGTAGTAAGCCCAGCGGACTGCATGGCACTTTTGAGCCAGTCACGCCCTTCTTGGTAGCGGTCTGTGAAGGCACGGCGTGTCCAAGGTTGGTCAGGGTCGGTAATCGTCGACAGCGCCTCAAGGTTCTGCCAAAGGCGTTCGCCGTTGATGGTCATAAAGAGTTTCCTTATCCGCGTGTCATCCAGTCGCCTAGGGTGTCGAAGAATTCAAGACACTGGGTCAATTGATCAATTTCGATGAATTCATCAGGCTTGTGTGCTTGGCGGATAGAGCCCGGGCCGATGATCACGGATGGTATACCGCCGTCAATCTCAAACACGCCGCCCTCGGAACCATAAGAGACCTTGCCGCCACGCGGTGGCAAAATTGGCTCAATACACTGAAATAACTCGCTGCCAGTGGCATCGTCCATGGCGGGGTAAGAAAAACGCTCCTGCCACTCGATGCCAGCCGCTGAAGATACTTGGTGCATCTCCGGCAACAAAGTTGCCTCCGCCTCATCAATTAGCGCCTGCATATCGACCCAAGCAGCCTGTTGGTCGATACTCCGGAGCTCGAAAACAAACTCACATGTGTCAGGCGTCACATTGGTCGCCACACCACCGTTGATCAAGGTAGCCAACGCAGTGGCATGGGGAACACTGAAGTCATGGTCGAACGGCCCCTCGCGCTCATATCGTCGTGATCGGTCACTGATCATAGCGATAATACGTGACGCATATTCCACGGCATTGACGTGCTGTGGCGAAAAGGAAGAATGCCCCCCTTCGCCTCGCACCGTGACCTGCATAGCAATTTTTCCCTTCTGGCCGTTGATCAGATGCATTTCACTAGGCTCGCCGATAATCGCTAGGCCTGGTGGAACCTCCAGCTCAGCCAGATGCTTCGCTATCGCCGGGGCGCCTAGACAGCCGACTTCCTCGTCGTGGGAGAAACAGAAATAGAAGGGACGCTTCAGTGGTCCTTGTACCAGTGCCGGCGCCGCCGCCATTACACAAGCGGCAAAGCCCTTCATGTCACAACTCCCGCGCCCATATAACCGACTACCCCGCTGCTCCATAGTAAAAGGAGCGCTTGTCCAACGGTCAGGGTTAGCCGGCACCACATCGGTATGCCCGGAGAGTACGATTCCAGGCACATCCTTTGGGCCAATACTGGCAATCAGGTTGGCTTTTTCGCCACTCGTGTCATAAAGCACCGTGGTTTCCATACCTAGTTCGTCAAAGTAACGCTTCAAGTACGCAATAATTTCGAGATTAGAATGGGCGCTAGTCGTATCAAAGCCGATCAGTTCCTCAAGATAAGAAACGGCAGATGCAAGACGAGGATGATCTTGGTGCTGGGCGCTGGCAGGCATAACGTCTAATCCTTGTTATCAAGTGAGTTTGCGAGGAATCATGCCTTGGCTTTCTTAAATTGCTGACGAATCGTGATCACGATTACGAACACTGCCAGCGAGGCGAAAAGCCAGGTAATAGGCGATGAAATCAGAATGCTCGGGTCTCCTCGGGAGATGGCAAGGGCACGTCGGAGGTTCTCCTCCAACATTGGCCCCAGGATAAAGGCGATCAGAAACGGCGCCGCGGGAATAGCGAACAGGAACATGAAGAAACCGAACACACCCATGGCCAGCAACACGATGACGTCGTACATACTGTTGGAAATCGAGAAGATGCCAAATAGGCACAGGATCAGCACAATGGGTGCCATCAGACCCGGAGGAATCCGTGAAATGTGAGAGAAAAAGCGCATTGTCGCCTTGCCAGCGCCGAACAGCAGGATCGACGAGAAGAGCATGCCGATAAACAGCATGTAGACCTCATGGAGATTGGTCTCAAACAGCATGGGCCCCGGTGTCATGCCATGGATCATAAAGGCGCCCAACATCACGCCGGTGATCACATCACCAGGCACACCCAAGGCCAGAAGCGGGATCATGGTCGAGCCGCAGCAGCCATTATTAGCTGACTCTGAAGCAGCAATGCCCTCGATCTCGCCTTTACCAAAATTTTCGCCGTTCTTGGAGCTGCGCTGCGCTTCCCCATAGGACGAGAACGCCGCCGCTGACGGGCCAATACCTGGAATAGCCCCCATTACTACGCCGATCATGCTGCCCTTAAGCATCGACTTCAGAGAACGGCGAAACTCTTCACGGGTAACCCGGTTATCGCCTAGCTCCATGGCCTTCTGGGTCTCAGTATTGCGAAACACCACTATTTTGAGCAGCTCTGGAATCGCGAATAGTCCGATTAACACCGGAGCCACGGCTAAGCCACCCCGCATGTCCAAGGTAAGATCGAAACGGAAGGAGCCGTACATGTCCTCGCCAACGGTAGCCAACAACAGGCCCAGGCAAGCAGATACCAGTCCAAGAAGAAGCGAGCGCCCCGAGACTCCGGATACCGTGGTCAATGCGAATACCATCAGCATAAAGTACTCGGGCGGCCCGATCCGCAGTGCAAGTAGGGCAAGCGGGGCAGCAATAAAGATCAACGAAATGTTGGAGATGAAGTCACCTGTGCACGACGAGTAGAGCGCCATGTTAAGTGCCTTCCCGGCCTTACCCTGACGAGCTAGCGGGTAACCATCCAGTGTTGTACAAGCTGCCGAAGCGGTACCGGGCGTCTTGATTAAAATCGCTGAAACCGAGCCGCCGTAGGTCGACCCCTTGTAGAGCGCGACCAGCAGCAGAATGCTGGGGATTGGTTGCATGTAAAAGGTGAACGGTAACGCCAGCGTTACGGCCATTGTGCCGGTCATGCCGGGTATGGCGCCAATGATCACGCCGCCCCAGATACCTGCGGCCATGATCAGGAAATTTTCGATTGTTGCGACTGCCTGGAAAGCAATCAACAGGTCATTGAGCATGGTGATGATTCCTGTAGTGCGCGGTGCGTCAGAGGCCGAGCGCTCTGAGCAAAGTGCCGTCAGGGAAGCGCGTGTTGAGCGCGCTGGAAAAGAACAGATAGAGCAGCAGCGGTAGCACTACGGCAACACCCAGCGATATCCCTTTATGACGCCAGTAGCCGGTCAGCAGGAGCACTGCCACTAAAAGCAGGATGCTGGCCAGCAGAAAGCCCAGCAGCCCAACAGCAATCACGAAGACGGCGAAGGCCAGCACAGTCAAACCAAAACGTGCTAGCAATGTACCCAATGGCGTATCACCGCGGATCGTGCTGGCCGACTCGGGGTCGGCGATTGCCTCGGTTTTCTTCGATAGCGACAGACCAAGCAACAGTAGGCCGAGCACCATTCCAAGCATCGAGACCACCCGCGGCCACATATCCGGGGGTGGTGCAAACCCGGGAATGAAGCTTGGGCGGGGCACATAGATAGGAATCATTACAAACAGCACAATCCCAAACAGCACCGTTACTATCACGCCGCGTGTAATACCCATATGCCCCTCCCAATGCTTGTTATAGTTTCATCAGCCGGATGTCTTTTCTCCGCCACTGATCACTCCAGGTAGCCAAACTCTTCGGCAAGATTGCGATAGAACTCATACTGCTCCTCGGCATAAGTCGTCATATCGACACTGCCGATAGTGGAGATCGAACCACGGTCTTCAGCACGCTTCAGCCAGCTGTCGCTCTCAGCGACCTCTTCTAATACGCCTTCCCAAGTGGTCACTACCTCATCCGGCAGGTTGGGCGGGCCGTACAAAGCGCTCCAGCCAACCACCTGACCGGCCAGCTCATAGCCCAGCTCTTCAGCCGTCGGGACATCAGGCAGCGAGTCCATGCGCTCAGGTGAGTAGACCATCAGCGGACGCATGTCACCGCTCTCAATGTGCGGCATGAGTGAGCCAGCAGCGATGGCCAAGAAATCAACATGTCCACCTAGCAATGCGGTAGCCAAAGCACCACCGCCACGGAACGGCACTAGCGTAGCCGCAGTGAGCGGATCCATGCCGGCATCGGAAAGCAGCGTCTGTACGGTAAAGCCATCAATCGCGGTCGCGCCGGAAGCCGCATAGGCCATAGCACCTGGATTGCTCTCAATTCCTTCAAGCAATTCCTCAACACTCTCGTAGGGGGAGTCTTCGGCCACCGCCAAAATCATCGGGGTGGCTTCCAACGGGCCCAGGAAAGTGTACTCGTCCCAATCGACGCTACTGTTGGCGTTTACCGCGGGTGACAGCGCCATACCTACACGAGCCAGTAACAGGGTGTAACCATCGGGGTCGGACTCAGACACAGCTCGTGCGCCTGTCATACCACCAGCGCCAGACTGATTTGATACGGTGACTGGCTCGCCGAGGAACTCCCGAGCAGATTCGGCCAACGCACGACCTGCGAGATCAGAGGCGCCACCAGGCCCATAGGGCACGACGAGAGTAACGGCTTCGGAAGGATAGCTTTGGGCATGGGCCGTACAAGTCACCAGCAGACTCACGGCGGCGAGGTTCAAGATACGTTTCATTCCTGTCTCCTTATTTTATTGTTGCTTCGCTGCGTATGGCGCATCAGTGCGGTACCCCATACGAGCGTTTTCAGTATAGGCAGCTATGAATAATATTTCAATAACTCGCTTTAGTATGCATAATGGTTCTAGTCATGTCGCAAAGCTGCATGCCAGTACGCACCATTTGAGAGCACTTGCCTTTGAAGAAAGTGAGGTGTGGTGGCTTAAAAAGATGTGCTTAGTAAGTAAAAGCAACGAGCGCAAACAATGTTTGGAGCGGTCTTAAAGGAGCTGGGATAAGAAATGAAACTTAAAGAAGTAGAAGCCTTTGATGCGTTCATGAAGCATGGCACTACCAAGGCCGCCGCCGATGCAATGGCAATCAGCCAATCGATGGTCAGCCGCCTTCTCACGGGGCTCGAGGAAGAGGTTGGCTTCACCCTATTCAAGCGAACGCGCAATCAGATTGAACCGACCGCTGAAGCGTTCGCCTTTCATGCCTCGGCGCTACGCTTAATCTCAAGCATTCGCGATACCCAGAAAGATGCCGAAGCTATCGCTAATAACCAAATGGGCAATGTGGTGATCGCTGCACAACCGCTCTTCTGCGATACGTTTTTGCTCGATGTGGTCAAACGCTTCAAGGAGCGCCACCCGAACGTTGGCGTTCGGCTGGTCGATGTCGGCATGCAGGAACTACTCAAGATGATCGACAACAATACTTGCGATATGGCCCTGGGCATTACACTGGAAGCCGACACCTACGGCGCCAGTGTCACCAGCCTGGCACGCTGTTCAGCTCGTTGTATCATGCATCGCAAGCACCCTCTAGCCAAACAGAAAACAGTGCCGATCAAAAGCCTGCAAAACCAGACATTCGTTGAGTTAATGCCCGACAGTCCGTTACGGTCTAGGGTCGATTACATCATGCAAACCATTGACATAAAGAGGAAGATTGCGGCCGAAATTCGTCCTATGCGTGGGGTCTGTGCGTTGGTTGACCGGGGTGTAGGTCTAGCTATTGTTGACCCCATTGCAGAGCTTTTGCTGCCGGGTACTAATGTAGTATCAAGGCCCCTTGATCCAACTATTGAATGGGAGATTGCGTTACTTACGTCTAAACGCAGACCGCTGAGTAATGTTTCGGCTGCCTTTTACGATGAGGTACATCAAGAAATTGCTAACCTAATAAACATCGGTGTTCTGCAAGAAAGACAACTTATTTAATGAGACTATTGGTTTCACATAGCTGCTTAGCTTTAGTGCGAGTGCGCTGATAGTTTCATGAGTTCCTGGATTGACAGAATATCTGCAGCATCAGCTAATTGGCGGCGTCGTATTTTATTTTTAAAAATAATTACTTAAGAGTTATTTACTAAAAAAATAGACAATCATTCAGAAACAAAAAGCTTGTTCGCACTGCCGTAGTTGTCACTATGGCTGTTGCTAATTTCAAGCTGAAACCACTTTAGCATGTTGGTAGGCGATTCTTTCTTCACCATCACTCAAAGCTCTTAAAAGATTAATTGATCATCCCTGACTTTCAGATTCTTCTTTAGCCCGGATTTCTCACAGGGTATAAAAGAAAGCGGCTGAAAGTGCTATGATTTCAAGAACCTAACCAATCCATCAAGCACCAACAGCCGCTTCCAAAATGGTACCTGAAAAGCTGACCTTCTCGCCACTCTCACGCCGCCAAA
>NZ_JBSXNN010000053.1:0-115908 GCF_056857635.1 Vreelandella sp. L-15
GCCAAAGAGCTGGATAACCCGGTTCCCAGTGAGCCGCTGCTGTTCATCAAGCCCGCCACTAGCGTGGTGGACTTAACCAAGCCTCTCGACCCGCCATTTTCGCGAGGCGATGTTCATTATGAAGTCGAGCTGGCGCTACTGGTAGGGGAGACCCTCACCCACGCCACGCAAGATGAAGCCGAGCGTGCCATTGCAGGCATTGGCCTTGCGATGGATTTAACCCTGCGCGATGTGCAAACCAAGTTAAAAGAGAAAGGCCACCCTTGGGAAATCGCCAAGGCCTTTGATGGCGCCTGCCCGCTGTCGCCTTTCTTGCCGCTGAGCCGCGTGCCTAACTGGAACGCGCTGACCTTCACCCTAGAAATCGACGGTGAAGAGCGCCAGCACGGCGAAGGCGCGGATATGATTTTTGCTATTCCCACGCTGGTGGCAGAAATGAGCCGTCACTTCACCCTGGAGCCAGGCGATGTGATTTTGACCGGCACGCCTGCCGGAGTCGGCGAGCTACCCCGCGGCGCGGCGCTACGCTTAACGCTGACTGGCGGCCTGGAGATTTCGACCAGCGTCGTTGAGTAACGACCTGCTCACGGGTTCAGCACGCAAAACAAAGGCCACCGATACGCTCGGTGGCCTTTTTTGTGAAACGCGTTAAGCCGGTGAAGGGTTACTCCAGGTAGGTGTAGCCCTCTAGGCCTTCGGTCAGGCTAGCGGCAAAGTGCGCCTGCTCTTCCGGAGAGAAACCGCTTGTGACCAGCTGCTCGGTGAGCTTCTGTTTCAGTACGCAGGCATCGAAATTCACGTAGGCCAATACGTTGGCCACCGAATCCCCCGCCTGCGGGTTAGAGAGCACCCACTCGCCATCTTCACCTAGCGCTGCATCCACCGAATCGGTATCGCCGAACAGGTTGTGCAGGTCGCCAAGAATCTCCTGGTAGGCGCCCACCAGGAAGAAGCCTAACCAGCGCTCGTCGTCATTGGCCCACTCAGGCAGCGGCAGGGTGGTTTCTACCCCTTGGCCATCCACATAGCTATCGATACGGCCATCAGAGTCGCAGGTGATGTCCTGGATCACCGCACGGCGGGTGGGCGCTTTGTCCAGCCCACTGAGTGGTAGCACGGGGAAAATCTGCTCGATGCCCCACACGTCTGGCACTGACTGGAACAGCGAGAAGTTAACGAACAGCTTGTCGGCCAATTTTTCGGCCAGCTCGTCCATGATTTCCCGGTGCGCGCGGTTGCGGGTATCTAGCTTTCCACGCAGGCGCGTGCAGGCGGCCATGTAGAGGCGCTCGCCTTCGGCGCGGGCGTTGATGCTGCTCAGACCCAGAACGAAACGGTCGTGTAGCTCGCTAACTGCCTGCAACAGGTCGTGCCACGCCTCGACCAGCACCCGCGGTTCTTGGGTCTCGGCCAACTGGTCGAACACCCGCCACAGCTCTTCTACCTGCGGATCTTCTTCCTGGGTTGTGCGCTCTGGCGGCGTGTCGTTGACGCGCTCTTCATCAATGACATTGGTGATCAGCACTGCATGGTGGGCGGTGAGCGAGCGGCCGGATTCACTGATCAGGTGCGGTTGGGGCAGGTCAGCCTCCTGGCAGAGCTGGGAGAACGCGCTGACCACGTTGCGGGCGTACTCCTGCATGGAGTAGTTCGCCGAGCAGTAGCTGCGCGAGCGGGTGCCTTCGTAGTCGATCCCTAAGCCGCCGCCCACATCGACGGTGTCGATGGGCGCGCCCAGGCTCATCAGGTTTTGATAGAAGCGCGCGCACTCCCGCAGGCCGCGCTGAATATCGCGAATGTTGGCGATCTGCGAGCCTAGATGGAAGTGCACGAGCTGCAGGCTGGCCAGAGCATCCTGGGCGCGTAGGGTTTCGACCACTTCCAGAATCTGGCTGGCGGTGAGACCGAACTTCGACTTCTCACCGCCGGTGTTCTGCCACTTGCCCTTGCCTACCGAGGCCAGCCGCGCGCGCAGGCCAATGCGCGGGGTTACGTCCAGCTCGCGGGCCTCTTCTAAAATCAGCTCCAGCTCGGAGAGCTTCTCCACCACCAGATAGACCCGGTGGCCGAGCTTCTCGCCCAGCAGCGCCAGGCGCACGTACTCGCGGTCTTTATAGCCATTGCAGACGATCAGCGACGAACCGCCGTCGGAGAGCGCCAGCACCGCCAGCAGCTCGGGTTTGCTGCCTGCTTCGAGCCCTACGCGACCATTACCCCGCTCAGAGGTAGCGAGAATCTCTTCTACCACCCGACGCTGCTGGTTCACCTTAATCGGGTAAACCGCGGTATAGCCGCCCTGGTAGTCCACGTCCTGCATGGCGGCGTCAAAGGCACCGCAGAGCTGTTCGACGCGATCGTGAAGAATATCGCTAAAGCGCACCAGCACCGGTAAGCGTAACCCCGCCGCCTGTAACTGACGGACTAACGCACTGATAGGCAGCGCCGGGCCTTCCGCATCGCTGCCCAGCGGGCGTACCAGGGCTTGGCCGTGGTCGTCGACATCAAAGTAGCCGCTGCCCCACTGGTCCATGTTCCAAGTGCGGCGGGCACGCACGGCGGGGCTGCTGGTCGTTGCCATTTCACTCATGAAGATGCCTCTGGAATCGGGAGTGCGCCAAACGCGATGCGTGCTTTAAGAATCATGCGGAAGCGCTCGGGGTCGTGGGGAGTTAAGTCATGGGCCGGTGGGTCGACATACACCACCAGCAGCCGTGACAGCCAATAACGCAGTGCGGTCATACGCAGCATCGTCGGCCAAAGCGTGCGTTCGGATTCGGTCAGCGGGCGTCGCGCTTGATAGGCGCTTAAAATGGCGTTGTAACGCTCGGCGTTCAGCGAACCGTCCTCATTGGAGGCCCAGTCGTTGATCACGATGGCGAGATCAAACAGCAAGTCACCGGTGCAGCCGTTATAAAAATCGATAATACCGCCCAGGGCGTCGCCCTCGAACAGCGTGTTATCGCGGAACAAATCGCCATGCACTGCTCCTTGGGGAAGCTCGCCATGCTGGCTAAATTCGCTCTCGAAATCATCCACTGCGTTCTTCATCAGTGTTTGATCGTCAGGGCTGATGTAGGTGAGCACCTTATGGTGTACCGCCCGCAGCCAGTGCAGGTCACGGGGGTTGGGGCGATGCCCGGGAAAGTGCTGCGATACTTTATGCATCTGCCCAAGCGTGCTGCCCAGCGCTTGGCACTGGGCAAGGTTGGGGGCGCTGGGGTGCTTGCCCGGCAGGCGCGGGAACAGCAGCGCAGGCTTGCCCGCCAGGCTGTGCAGCGCCACGCCTTCGCGGTCATGAATAGTGCCGGGCACCGGTAAGCGGTGCTCGTCTAAGTAATCGAGCAACTCAACAAAAAACGGCAGCTCTTCGTGTTCGCCTTGCTCAAACAGGGTGAGCACCAGCTCGCGGCGGTCGGTGGTCACGAAAAACGTCGAGTTCTCCGTGCCGCCTGCCACGCCTTGAAGCGCAACAAAGCTGCCAACATCAAATTTTTCCAAAAACGCGGCGACCTGTGCGTCGCTAAGCGGGGTGAATACTGCCATGAGAATCTCGCCCAGGTTGCTAAGCCGATTATTGTAGCGGCTTGCCGCACGAGTTGGCAGCGTTGTGTGGTGAAGAGTAGCGAGTTTTAGGGCTCTTTTCTGCAGGCCCGGCGTTGAACGCGTATCATAGAGAGCAGACATCCTTACCGTTTTGCTGACTATGGAATTTGGTTATGGCCCGTGCCCCAATCGTGCTCGTCGATGGCTCTTCGTACCTCTACCGCGCGTTTCATGCGCTGCCGCCGCTAACGACCTCTAACGGTCAGCCGACCGGAGCCGTGAAGGGCGTGCTGAACATGCTCAAACGGCTGATGAAAGACTACCCCGATAGCCCCATGGCGGTGGTGTTCGACGCGCCGGGTAAAACCTTCCGCGATGAGCTGTACAGCGATTACAAGGCCCACCGCCCACCCATGCCGGATGACCTACGCAGCCAGATCGAACCGCTGCACGCCTGTGTCAAAGCACTCGGCCTGCCGCTGCTGTGCATCGAAGGGGTCGAGGCGGATGACGTGATTGGCACGTTGGCGCACCAAGCCACTCAGGCTGGCCGCGACGCGGTCATCTCCACCGGCGATAAGGACATGGCCCAACTGGTGAACGGCCACATCACGCTGGTCAACACCATGAAAGAGGAAACCCTCGATGAAGCGGGCGTGGAGGAGAAGTTTGGCCTGCCGCCGGCGCTGATTATCGACTTCCTCGCACTGATGGGCGACAAGGTGGACAACATCCCCGGCGTGCCTGGGGTGGGCGAGAAAACCGCCATTGGCCTGCTGCAAGGTATGGGCGGCGGTTTAGACACGATTTATGGCGATTTAGAGCGCGTGACCACCCTCGGTTTCCGCGGCGCGAAAACGTTACCCAAAAAACTGGAAGAGCACCGCGAGCAAGCGTTTCTCTCCTATCAGTTAGCGACGATCAAAACCGACTGCGACTTGCCGGTGGGGTTGGATGATTTGGACATTGCCCACCCGGACCGCGAAGCGCTGGTCGAGCTCTACAAACAGATGGAGTTCAAACAGTGGCTCGCCGAGCTGCTGGAAGGCAACGACGAAGGCGTGGACGATGTGGCAGGCGGTGAGCCCGTCTCGGAAACAACCGACAGCACGACGGAAACGGCGCCGACCGAGCGCCACGACCATGTGATTACCGAGCAGGCCGAGCTGGAGGCGTGGCTCGAACGGCTCAACGAGGCCGAACGTTTCTGCTTCGACTTGGAAACCACCAGCCTCAACTACATGGATGCAGAAATTGTGGGTATCGGCGTGTCGCTGGAAGCCGGGGAAGCTGCCTATATTCCGGTGGCCCATGATTACTTGGATGCTCCCCAGCAGCTTGATCGCAAAGCGGTGCTGGCAGCGTTAAAGCCACTGCTGGAAGACCCGGCCAAAACCAAAATTGGACAAAACCTCAAATACGATATTTCCGTACTGGCGAACTACGACATTTCTGTCGTTGGCCCGTTTGCCGACACCATGCTAGCGTCGTATGTGCTCAACTCCACCGCCACGCGCCACGATATGGATTCGCTGGCGCTGAAGTACCTGGGCGAGAAAACCATTTCGTTTGAAGAGATCGCGGGCAAAGGCGCCAAGCAGCTGACGTTTAATCAGATTGCCCTAGAGCAAGCGGCTCCCTACGCCTGCGAGGATGTAGATATCACCCTGCGCCTACAGGACACGCTGCGTCCCCAAGTGGAGCGGGAAGGGCGCTTGGCCGAGGTGCTCGACCACCTTGAGCTACCACTAATCAGCGTGCTGTCGCGCATCGAGCGTAACGGCGTGGCCGTGGATGCCGAGCGCCTGTACGAGCAGAGCCAGCAGCTCGAACAGCGCATCCGCGAGTTAGAGAGTGAAGCTTTTGAGCTGGCGGGCCGCGAGTTCAACCTGGGGTCTCCCAAGCAGCTGGGCCAGATTCTGTTCGAAGAGCAGAAGATTCCGGTCATCAAGAAAACCCCCAAGGGCGCGCCTTCCACCGCCGAAGCCGTGCTGGAAGAGCTGGCGCTGGACTACCCCTTGCCCAAGGTGATCATGCAGCACCGTGGCCTGGCCAAGCTGAAATCTACCTATACCGATAAGCTGCCGCGCCTGCTGAACAAGAAAACTGGCCGCGTGCACACCAGCTATCATCAGGCGGTTACGGCCACCGGGCGGCTGTCGTCGTCGGACCCGAACCTGCAGAACATCCCGATTCGTACCGAAGAGGGGCGCAAGATTCGCCAGGCGTTCGTGGCGCGCCCTGGCTACCGCATTGTGGCGGCGGACTACTCGCAGATCGAGCTGCGTATTATGGCGCACCTTTCGGAAGATAAAGGGCTGCTGGAAGCGTTTGCTGAAGGGCGCGATATCCACACCGCTACCGCGGCGGAAGTTTTTGGCACCTCGCTTGAAAAGGTGTCTGGCGACCAGCGGCGCAGCGCTAAGGCGATTAACTTTGGCTTGATTTACGGCATGAGCGCTTGGGGGCTGGCTCGTCAGCTGCGTATTGACCGTAGCCAGGCCCAAACCTACATCGACCGCTATTTTGACCGCTACCCAGGCGTCGCCCGCTATATGGACCGCATTCGTACCCAGGCGGCGGAAGATGGCTTTGTCGAAACCGTGATGGGGCGGCGTTTATACCTGCCAGAGATTCACTCGCAAAACCGCAACCGCCGCCAAGGGGCCGAGCGCACGGCCATCAACGCGCCGATGCAGGGCACGGCGGCGGATATTATCAAACAGGCCATGATTGATGTGGATGCGTGGCTAGCGGAAGGGGAGTTCGATGCGCTGATGGTCATGCAGGTACACGATGAATTGGTGTTCGAGGTGGCCGAGGCGCAGGTAGAGCGCTTTATTGAGCAAGTGCAGGCACGCATGCAGGCCGCGGCCTCGCTCAGCGTACCGCTGATTGTGGAAGCGCAAAGCGGCGCGAATTGGGATGAAGCCCACTAACGAACGAGAGAGCACTCGCCAATAACACACAACCCCCACAGCGGTCGCTGCGGGGGTTGTGTTGAGTACGTTACTTAAGCACCGGCTTCAAAAGCGTGTGCCCAAGCCGCGCTTAACGCCAGCTAACGCGGTCGAAGATACGTACCGCTTCCGGGTTGTTCTCACCCAGGATGCTGATGTTGATGTCGTCTTTGGCAAAATCGCCCCAAGACTCCAGCACCGGGTTTTTCTTCACGCCTTCTACCACCGGGAACTCGTAGTTACGCTCGGCCAGCACTTCTTGCGCTTGGTCTGAGGCCAGGAACTCCAGGAAGCGAATACCGTTTTCCGGGTTTTGTGCGTTGGCGACTAAGCCTGCACCACCTACGTTCACGTGGGTACCGCGGTCATCCTGATTGGGGAAGATCACGCCCACTTTGCGCGCGGCTTCACGCTCGGCGGCATCGTCAGAGTGCAGCAGACGCACGTAGTAGTAGTGGTTGGCGACGGCGAGGTTACACTCACCGCTGGCAACGCCAAGAATCTGATCGGTATCACCGCCTTCGGGGTCGCGGGCCATGTTGTTCACAACGCCCTGGGCCCACTCCTGCGCGCCTTCTTCGCCGTGGTGCTCAATCAGCGATGCCAGCAGTGACTGGTTGTAGATGTTGTTGGAAGAACGGATACACACTTGGCCTTCAAACTGCGGGTCGGCAAGATCTTCGTAGGTAGCGATCTGGCTCGGGTCGAAGTTTTCGCGGTTGTAGTAGATCACGCGGGCGCGCTGGCTAAAGCCAAACCACATGCCTTCTGGGTGACGCATGGATTCCGGCAGGCGCTCGTTAAGTACATCAGAGTTTACGCTTTGAAAAATACCGTCTTGCTCGGCGCGCCACAGGTTGCCTGCATCCACGGTCAGCATAACGTCGGCGGGGCTAGCCACGCCTTCACGCTGCATACGCTCCATCAGTTGGTTGGCATCGCCTTCCAGCACGTTTACTTCAATGCCTGTCTCTTCAGTGAACGCTTGGTAGAGAATTTCGTCAGAGTCGTAATGGCGTGCGGAGTAGATGTTGACTTCATTAGCGAGTGCGCTGCTGGCGAACGCAGAGCCGGCCATGATGGCAGCTACGGAGGCCGAAAGACGTGCTTGTTTCATAACAAATACCCTGAATGTTTATGATAATAAGTTGCATTACCGGCATGGCGTATTGAAACGCCTTGTTCGAAGGACGTCAAGCGAAATGCTAATGACTCGCATCACTTTTTGTGCCTAGACGTGCATCTCACGCCAATAGAAAATAGAATGCAAATAACTTTCAACCGTGTTCGCAATGGCTGAGCGGTCAGCGCTCTCCCGGCGAACAAACCATGGGTGAACGAATGACGGCAACTGTGTCCCTTTCTGAGGTGGCGGAGCCTGCATCGGCGCTGTCGCTACGCGATGTTCAGCATACGTTTGCGGCTAACAAAGTTGTTAAAGGTATTGATCTCGACATTGCTCAGGGCGAAGTGGTCTGCCTGCTTGGCCCTTCCGGCTGCGGTAAAACCACGCTACTGCGCATTGCGGCAGGGCTGGAAGTGGTCCAAGAAGGCACCGTCAGCCTGGAAGGGCAGGCCATTGCCGCCCCCGGCAAACGCCATGTACCGCCGGAAAAGCGCAACGTCGGGCTGGCGTTTCAGGATTCGGCGCTCTTCCCCCACCTTAGCGTGTTGGAAAATGTCACTTTCGGCTTAAAGCATCTGCCCTCCAGCCAGCGCCGTGAACGTGCGCTGGAGCTATTAACCCAGCTTGGCATGGCTGACTACGCCGATACCTACCCGCATATGCTCTCCGGCGGTCAGCAGCAGCGCGTGGCGCTGGCCCGAGCTCTGGCACCTACGCCCAAGCTAATGCTGTTGGATGAACCCTTTTCCAGCCTGGACGCTCGGCTGCGTGATCGGATTCGCGACGATACGCTGCACGTGTTGAAAAAGCTGGGCTCGGCCACGCTACTGGTGACTCACGACCCGGAAGAAGCGATGTTTATGGCCGACCGCATCGCCTTGATGCGCGATGGCAAAATCGTCCAAACGGGTACCCCGCGGGAGCTTTACTGCGCTCCCGTCGACCCATTTGTGGTGACCTTCTTTGGGGAAGTGAACGAGCTTGAAGGGGTGGTGGAAGGAGGCGTGGTACAAACGCCGGTAGGCGACATAGATGCCAGCTGGCTGCCAGAGGGTAGCCAGGCCCAGGTGATGATCCGCCCGGAGGCGCTGCGTATCAAAGAGCGCGACCTGCCTGCGGAAACCCACAGCCACAGCCACGTGGTGATGGCGAAACTACTGGGCCGCACTAGCTTGATTCACCTATGTGCCCACGGTGCTGATGGCCAAGAAGCGCACCTGCACGCACGGGTACCAGGGGTCTTCCTGCCCCAGGAGGGGCAGCCGATTGATATCGACCTCGACCACACCCAGGTATTTATCTTTCCGCGTTAGTCTTTCCGCGTTAGTTGCGTGTTTTAATTACTCGGCTTGGCTGCCTGGGCGCGCCCGGCGCATCGCCAAGCTGAGTAGAATTACCGGTAGAATCCCCACCACCACAATGGTGAGCGATGCAGTAGACGCCTCCGCCAAGCGCTCATCGGACGCCAAACTGTGAGCGCGCACCGCCAGCGTGTCGAAGTTAAACGGCCGCAAAATAATCGTGGCGGGCAGCTCCTTCATCACATCCACAAACACCAGAATGCCCGCGGCCAATAGGCTGCTGCGCATCAGTGGCGTATGAATGCGGCGCAGCGTGCCCCCGGCTGTTTGCCCCAGGGTGCGCGAGGCGGCGTCCATGCTTGGCGTCACTTTGCCCAGGCTCGCCTCTACTGCGTTAAACGACACCGCCAAAAAGCGCACCACATAGGCGTAAATCAAGATGAACGCCGTGCCGCTAAACACCAGCCCGATGATCTTATCGTAATGGGTGTGAAGCCAAGTGTTGAGCGCGTTATCCAGCCAGGCAAACGGAATCAAAATACCCACGGCCACCACCGAGCCAGGAATGGCGTAACCCATCGCCGCAATGCGGGTAAACAGTCGCGCACTGGGGGAGTTATGCAGCCGCACGCCGTAGCTCAGCAGCACCGCCAGCCCCACGGCAATCAGCGCTGCCACCGTAGCGAGGCTCAGGCTGTTCATGGCAAAGCCGATGAAGCGCGTGCCAAATAGGCTGTCGCCGGTGGTGATCGCCATTTCCAACAGAATGCCGCTCGGCAGCAAGAAGCCAACGGTGATTGGTAACAGGCAGGCCAGCGTCGCCCCGACGGCGTGCCAGCCGTGCAACCTGTACTCAGGCAACTGTTGATAGCGGTTGGTGGTGTGGAAGTAGCGGCGCTTACCCCGCGACCAGCGCTCCAGCAGCACGAAGGCGATCACGAAGGTCAGCAGGCAGGCGGCTAGCTGGGCCGCGGCAATCGGCTCGCCTAGGCCAAACCAGGTGCGGTAAATACCCGTGGTAAAGGTATCCACCCCAAAAAACTGCACCGCGCCAAACTCATTGAGCGTTTCCATCAGCACCAGCGAGACGCCGCCCACCAGCGCCGGGCGTGCCAGCGGCAGCGCAACGCTGGCAAATAAACGCCAGGGGCCGCGCCCTAACGTGCGACCAACATCCAAGACGCACACCGACTGCTCTAAGAAGGAAGCGCGGGCCAGCAGGTACACATAGGGGTAAAGCACGAAGGTGATCAGCGTGGCAGCGCCCCCCAACGAGCGTACATTGGGGAAGTAGTAGTCGCCGACCTGCCAGTGAAACCACTCCCGCAGCAGGCTTTGTAGCGGCCCCGCCACCTGTAGAAAATCGGTGTAGGCATAAGCAATCACATAGGTCGGCACCGCCAGCGGCAGCAGTAGCGCCCACTCAAATAGGCGCTTGCCGGGGAAGCGACACATCACCACCAGCCAAGCGGTCCCTGTGCCAATTACCAGTGTGCCTAACCCCACCCACAGTACCAGCCAGAAGGTGTTGGATAAGTAGCGAGGCAGAACCGTGCTGGCCAAGTGCTGCCAAACGCCTTCGGTGGGCATCACGATATGGCCAAGCACGACCAAAATAGGCAGTGCCACAATCAGGGCAATCAGAAAAAGTGCAATTGACCAAGGGTTAAGCGACAGCGTAAAGCGTGATGCGAAACCTGAAAGCAGAGCCGATGGTGACCGGCGAGCAGGTGTAGACACGTCGTTGGCTCCTTGGACGAGGGGCAGTATGGCTCGTCAATGCGAAAAAATAGCGGTTGCAAATAGTATCACTTGCGTCAGTGGGGTGCAGCCAGCATTCGGGCAGGCAAAAAAATCCCCCCGCAAAGCGGAGGGATTTAGCGCTGGCCTAACCGCTGATGTGTTAGTAGCCCACCATCATGCTAGGTAGCCCGGTAATCAAGCTGGGGAAGATAGACATCAGGATACAGGCCAGAATGATGATCGCTACAAACGGTACCACCGCTTTGTACAGATCGACGATCTCAACCCCTGGCGGGGCGACCCCTTTGAGGTAGAACAGTGCATAGCCAAACGGTGGCGTGAGGAAGGAGGTCTGCAGCACCACGGCCACCATCACCACGAACCACAATACGTCCACGCCCATCTGAGCAATGATCGGCAGCATAATCGGGAAGCTCAGCAGCACAATGCCGGTCCAGTCCAGGAACATACCCAGGATAAAGACCAGGAACAGCATCAGCAGCAGCGCGCCAAAGGTGCCGCCCGGCATGGCGAGTACAAAATCACTGATCACAGTCATGCCGCCACCAATGGAGAACACGCCGGTAAATGCCGTTGCCCCTACCAGTACCAGCATCACCATGGTGGTGGTTTTACCCGCTTCGATGAGCGTGTTGTAGCAGGTCGAGAGCTTGCGGTCACCGAAGATCAGGAACAGCAGGAAAGCGATGAACACACCAATCGCCGAGGCCTCGGTCGCGGTGGCGATCCCGGTAAATAGAGCACCGAGCACGCCCAGGATCAGCGACATCGGCGGCACCACGTACTTGCCCAGCATAATAAGCAGCTCTTTGGTACTGACCTCGGCGCGCTCCTCTTTCGGCACCTTGGGGCCGTAGCTGGGTTTCAGCCAGCAGATCAGCACCACGTAAAGCGCGTACATCACGCCCAGCAGCAGGCCTGGAATCAGCGCCCCGGCAAACAGCGCACCCACCGACACAGGCGAGTAGCTGGCCATCAAAATCAGCATGATGCTGGGCGGAATCAAAATGCCTAGACAGCCGCTGGCCATGATCACGCCCGCGCTGAGCTCTTTGTTGTAGCCATACTTCAGCATCGGCACCAGCGCGATCATCCCCATGACGGCGATGGACGCCCCAACAATACCGGTCGTGGCTGCCAGCAATACCGAAACAACAACGACGGTTAAGGCGAGGCCGCCGCGCACATTCGCCAGCAGCAGGCGCATGGCGTCGAACATCTTCTCCGTCACGCCGGAGTCGTTGAGAAAGCGCGCCATCAAAATAAACAGCGGAATGGCGACCAGCACATAGTTGTCCATGGCGTTGCCATAAACGTTATTAATAATAATGCCGAGGGTATTAATACCGGGGCCTAGATACGCGCCGATGACCGCCATGCCGCCCAGCACAAAGGCTAGCGGATGGCCCATAAACAGCCCGACCAGCAGCCCGCCAAACATCACCAGCGTCAGTAGTTCTGCACTCATGCGGATGTCTCCTCACGCAGCTGCATAATGGCGTGCAGCACAATGGCAATCGCCTGTAGCAAAATCAGCGCGGCGGCCAAGACGATCACGCCTTTCACCGGATAAACGGGAATCGAGACCATGCCGTAGGTGGTTTCGCCACGGCTAAAGGAGCGCTCAAAGAAGCGCCAGCCGTAGGTCAGCAGCAGCCAAATAAACGGCACGAAGAAAACTAGGTAGCCAATGAGATCCAGCACGGCCTGCTTCTTACGAGATAGCAAACGCTTCACCACATCCACCTCAACGTGGGCGTGATGACGCAACCCGTAAGCCGCCATGAGCATAAAGTGAGCGCCGAACAGCATCTTCGTAATATCGAACGCCCAGTCGCTTGGGCGGCCGAAAAAAAAGCGCGACACAATGTCGTAAAGCACTATGAGAGTAATGATGGCAATTAACGGCGCGATAATGCGGCCAAACAGCTCGTTAATCGCATCGATCGCCTTGGCAATCGCATTCATGGAAGATCTCCGCAACTGAGCTAAGGCCGCCCCGGCAGGTGCTGGGGCGGCAATGTTACGCTTTTATAGTGAATGCCTTATAGGCAGGCTTCGATCTCTTCCAGTGAGGGCAGGTTATCCATGGTACGGCTCATGTTGAAGGGGGCCGTCACATCACGCCATGCGGCGTACTCTTGCAGGTAGGTGATCATGGAGTGGTAGACCTTAGCATGGTCTGGATTCTCACAGGCGCCGCGTACGATGACCTCGTTGGTGATCTCCTGGATACGCGCCAGATCCTCTTCAGAGAACTGGTTGATGGTCACGCCCGCGTCGATAAACTTCTGGGTCGCTTCGGTGGATTCGCGCTCAGACCAGGAGAGTGACCACGCCATGGTGGCTTCGGCAGCGATACGCAGCTTGGCTTGCGTCTCTTCAGAAAGCGCATCCCAAGAATCTTTGTTGATCATAACGCCGAACACGCTCGCTGACTGGTGCCAGCCGGGGGTCGCCCAGTAGTCGGCCACTTCGGCAAAGCCTGCATTGAAGTCAACGCCAGGGGTGGAGAACTCACCTGCGTCAATCACGCCACGCTCAATGGCTTGGTACACTTCGCCACCAGCCAGTGTGACCTGTGAGCCGCCCAACTCTTCAAGCACACGGCCCTGGTCACGGCCAGAAAGACGCAGGCGCTTGCCTTCTAGGTCGGCGATGCTCTCGATGGGCGTGCGGCCCATAAAGCCGGATTCATTGTTGGTAATACCGTAGGGCAGGTAAACCATGTTGTACTGGCCATAGATCTCTTGGTAGAGCTCGAAGCCGCCCCACTGTTGGATCCAGTTCAGATAATCGACACCGTTGAACAAACTGGTGGTGGTGGCCAGCGGCGAGAACGCCGGGTTTAAGCCTGCCCAGTAGCCGGGCCAGTCACCCGCGGCTTGGATAGCGCCGGTTTCAGTGGCGTCGAAGACTTCGGTGCCGGGCATCAAGGTACCGCCTGCGCGGAAGTTAATTTGAACTTCGTCGCCCGCTAGTTGGTTAACCAACTCTGCCCAGTGCTGGTCGATCTTGATCAGATCCAGGTTCTCCGGCCAGGTGGAGGTCATGGTCCACTGCTCTTGTGCCTGGGCGGTAGAGGTAAGAGCGGCGAAAGCGACGCCAGCGGCAAGGCTGGTCAATGCGAATTTTGTGGTCTTTTTCATTGTATGTTTCCTGGTACTTTGGCGGTTAGCGTTATTAGTGTTAATGACCTGAAAGCAGGAAAGTACAGCGGGCAGGCTAACGTTTACGTAAAGTAAAACATCCTGCGCTGCATCGCTAAGCTAGCACATACCCCCCGCTGCAGCGCAATATCAGTAATACAAGGAAGCTAACGCGGGCTTTGTTGCCGTTTTATTTGAAAAATGGCAGTCAAAACATCGCTTTAAAATGCTATTAGGTGCACTTCCACAGGGGGGATATGGTGATAAAACGTTGAAAAGCGCCTATTTGTTAAACCAAAGTTGTAAGAGAATTTTTATTTTAAGGAGTTGCCATGGGCAGGCCGCACCACGCTGAGCCTACCTCACCGGCTGGCACTGCCGTTGCACAACAAGCTGCTGTGTTAGCCAGCTATGCCCGCCGTTTAAAGCGGCGCGGCTGGCGGGGGTTAGTGTGGCTCAACGGTGCTCCAGAGCAGGCGCGCCAGCAGGCGTTGGCGCTATGGCAAGCACTCGACTGGAGTGCGCCACTGTGGATAGGGGATGGCCAGCAAGCGCCGATAGCACCGAGCTTGCCAAGCCGCAAAGCGCGCACCCGGCTGGGAGCAGAGCATCAGCTTGTGATCCTGGATGCCAGCGGCCACCAAGGGTTAGATCCAGATGCCCTAGGCGCACTAGCGGGCACTGTCAGCGCTGGCGGTCTGCTGGTGCTGGTTACCCCAGCGACGTGGGGCAGCCAACCCGATCCCGACTACGCCCGCTTTGCCGATTACCCTTGGCAGTGGGAAGCGCTCAGCGCGCACTATTTAGCGCGGCTGGCCTGTCAGTTGGGCGAGTCTAACGCCGTGATCCGCTGGCCCGTTGGTGGTGCGTTATGGCTACCCGCGTTGAGCAAACGGCAAGCAGCCGCCGCGCACTGGAACGATGCTGACTGTCTCACTCTAGACCAAGCCAGCGCAGTGAGCGCGCTGGTCAAGCTCAAACGCCGCCGCCCGCTGGTGGTGACTGCCGACCGGGGGCGAGGCAAAAGTGCCGCTTTGGGCATAGCCTGCGCGCGCTTACTGCAGCAAAGCGGTGGTGTAGAGCTTCTGCTTACGGCCCCTCGGCTTAGCGCAGTGGAGAGCGTCTTTAGCCGAGTGGCGGCGCTGTGCCCTGAAGCACAGCACCACGGCCCCGCTGAGGTGTTGCTTCCCAACGGCAGTCGGCTGCGCTTTTTGCCGCCGGATGTACTGACGGAACAGGTAGAGCAGGGCACGCTAGGAGGCAGCGGCAGTATGCTGCTGGTGGATGAAGCCGCCGCCATTCCGGCGTCGTTGCTGGCCCGCTGGCTGGTGGCTTTTCCGCGCATTGCGTTTGCCACGACGGTGCATGGCTACGAAGGCTCGGGGCGCGGCTTTGCGCTGCGTTTTCGCGATATATTGGACCGCCAAGCGCCCCAGTGGCGTGAATTGACGCTGCAAGCGCCAATACGCTGGTCAGCCGGTGACCCGCTGGAAGCCGTCATTCAGCACCTGCTTTTACTCGATGCGCCGCTGCCCAAAGTAGAGCCACACCAGGGCGAGCGGCTTCCCAGCATGGTGATTAGCCAAGCGCAGCTAGCGGAGCGGGGGGCTTTGCTGGAAAAGCTGTTTGGCCTGCTGGTGCAGTCCCACTACCGCACCACGCCGAGTGATTTACGCCAACTGCTGGATGGCCCCGACACGTCGCTGCGCATGATGCTAGGCAGCGATGGGGCTGGCCCCCAAGCGGTACTGGTCACGCGAGAGGAGGGCGGCTTTGATGCCGCGCTTGCCGAGCAGGTAGCGCGAGGCGAGCGCAGAGCTCAGGGGCATTTGTTGGCGCAGTCGCTGGCGGCCCATTGCGGCAGCCGTGAGGCGCTAACCGCCCGCTGGCGGCGGGTGGCGCGCATTGCTGCCCACCCACAGCGCCGTCGCGAAGGGCTGGGGCGGCAGCTGTTGGAAGAGGATATGGTCAGCGCTGCTCAGCAAGGCATTGCGCTGTATGGGGCTACTTTTGGGGCCGAGGCAGGGTTACTCCAATTTTGGCTGGCGCTGGGGTTTGTGCCGGTGCGTTTAGGCATTACCCGAGAAGCCGCCACTGGCGAATACGCAGTGATGGTCGCCAAACCGCTCAACCAAGAGGGGCAGTCGGTGCTCGGTGAATTAACCGCAGGCTTTGCCGCTTCGCTACCCGGCCTGTTGGCGTTTGAATTGGCAACACTGCCCGCTTCGGTGGTGGCGCTGTTGCTCACCTCGCTCCCCGGCCATCCGCTTAGCGCAGCCGAGCACCAAACTATTCACGACGTAGCCTATGCCCGCCGCGACCCCGCCCTGGCTCGCCCGGCGCTGCAGGCGCTGGCGCGTGAAGCCAGCCGCCAACCGTTAGGTGAGGCCCAGCAGGCGCATCAGCAGCTCGCTGCTTGGGCCTACCAAAATCAGCCGTTCGCTAAGGCTCAAAAAGAGGCCGTACAACGCTTACGTCAGGCTGTACAGCAGGTGATCGAAGCATGCGCGCTTTTCCCCAGTGAGCCAGAGCGGTTAAAGTAAGCCCGTTATCGATAATGAAGAGTTTCCATGAACGCACATCTAGCAGCGCTCGAACCACGCCTTGTATGGCAGCACTTTCGCACCCTGTGTAACACGCCACGCCCCTCCGGCCATGAAGCCGCTTTGGTGGCGACGTTAGAAGCCTGGGCCGATGCTCAGGGGCTCACCCACGACCGGGATGCCTTTGGCAACCTGCGCATTCGCAAGCCCGCAACGCCCGGCTGTGAAGACGCTCCCGGTATCGTGCTGCAGGGGCACCTGGATATGGTGGCCCAGGCCAACTCGGGGCATGAGCACGACTTTACCCGTGACCCCATTCGCACCGTGGTCAAAGAGGGGTGGCTTTACGCTGAAGGCACCACTCTAGGGGCGGATAATGGCATGGGCGTGGCGGCCATTTTGGCCGTACTGGAAGACCCCGAGCTGACCCATGGCCCGCTGGAAGCGCTGTTCACCCTGGAAGAAGAGACCTCCATGGGCGGTGCGCTGAATCTTGCTGAAAATTGGTTGGAAGGCTCGCTGCTGCTCAACTTGGATAGCGAAGACCGTGGCGAGGTGTATATCGGCTGTGCGGGCGGCGCGGATGTGGTGGTTGACGCTCAACTGCCCAGCGCTGCCCTGCAGGAGGGCGAGCAACTCCTTTCTCTCTCGCTCACCGGCCTGAAAGGCGGCCACTCGGGCATGGATATCCATAAGCCTTTGGGAAACGCTAACCGCCTGCTGGTGCGCGTGCTGTGGGCACTGGAGGCCTTCGGTGCCCGCCTGGTGAGCTACCAGGGCGGCACGCTGCGCAACGCCATTCCCCGTGAAGCCTTTGCCCAGGTAGCACTGCCCGCCGATGATATGGACGCCGCCCTGGCCACCGTCGAGAGGCTGGCCGCCACCCTCAAGGCCGAGCTGGGCAGTGGCGATAGCGGCCTGGTATTGACCGCCACCCGTGCCGAACAGGCCGACGCTGAGCCGCTGACCCTGGACGCTAGCGCCATGCTGCTGGCCGCGCTACATGCCGCCCCCTGCGGCGTCGAGCGCATGAGCGCCGACGTGCCAGGCGTAGTCGAAACCTCCAACAACCTGGGCGTGTTAAGCGTCGAGCAGGGGCGTTTCCACCTCTGCGCCCTGGTGCGTTCGTTGCACGATAGCGCTGCCCAAGCGATGGCCGAGCGCTTTCAGGCGCTGTTTGGGCTAATGGGCGCACGGGTGAAAGTTGAAAACGGCTACCCCGGCTGGGCACCCAACCCGGATAGCCCGCTACTGGCCACCTTCAAGGCGCGCCACGCGGCGCTGATGGGCCACGAGCCCGAGGTGAAAGTGATCCATGCGGGGCTAGAGTGCGGTATTTTGGGCAGCAAATACCCGCACTTGGACATGATTTCCTTCGGCCCGCTGATTCGCGGCGCGCACTCGCCGGATGAGCGGGTGGAGATCGAGTCCGTGGCGGAGTTCTGGGCCATGCTGCGCGATTTGGTGGCGGCGCTGGCGAAGTAACGCCATACTAAAGCAGCAAAAAAGCAATAAAAACGGCACCGCGAAGGTGCCGTTTTTATTAGGGAGGAGTAGCCGCAGCGTTATTAATCGCGGCTGTTCACCGAACTTACTTGCCTAAATAGGCGTTGAGCATCCACACGGTTTTTTCCTGCTCGCGGATGTAGTCGCTCGCCTGGGCGGCGGTGCCCTCGTCATCGGCGTCGGACGCTAGCGCCAACAGTTCGCGCTGCAGTTCGATCAGCGTTTGATAGCCTGCCAGAACGCCTTGCACGCAGGTCTTGCCATCGTGGACATCTTTGTCTTCTTGGATGCGCGACAGCTTCACGTAATCGCTGTAGGCGTGTACCGGCTTATGCCCCAGGGTGAGAATACGCTCGGCCACTTCATCTACTTTGGTCAGCAGGTCAGTGTAGAACTCTTCAAACTTGGCATGCAGCTCAAAGAAGTCGTTGCCCTTCACGTTCCAGTGGTAGCCACGCACATTCATGTAAAAAATCTGATAGTTGGCCAGCAGGTGATTGAGTTTCTCGGCTAACTGGCTGGCGCTGCCTTCGTGTAGGCCAATGCTGTTCATGTCATCCATTATCTGCTCCTCCATGGTTGGAGCCGCGCTGAAAAAGTACGGCCATCAAATCGTTTGATCTAGCTTAAGGCGCTGTGCTTGCGATGCAAAACAGGTTTTTTGCATCGCAGCTATAGCGCCCTACCATTAGAGCGGTGAGCTGGCGACGGCTGACTCATCGCTGATGAATAAATAAATGTAGGCGCAGGCGCGTCATTTCAAGGGGCTTATCTTCAAGGCTCGCTTAAAAGCATGCTCAGCGGCTTGCCAGCCACAGGCGTGCGATGCTTTCGCAGCGGTCTGCCAGAAGCTCTGCCGTACGGGGTAGCGCCTGTTCTAATGTCATTAGGCCATCGGCCAGCGCAAAGGCGGCGGTAACGCCTTCTTCCGTGCAGGCTTGCCAGCCATCGCCCAGGCTACCAGCGAGCACAATCACCGGCTTGCCCTGGCGCTTAGCGGCGCGGGAGACACCAATCGGCGTTTTGCCCGCTAAGCTCTGGCCATCTAGGCGGCCCTCGCCGGTAATCACTAAATCTGCATCGTTCAGTAATTGGGCAAAATTCGCCTGCTGCATGATCATCTCAATGCCTGGCGTTAGCGTCGCGTTCAAAAAGCAGTGCGCCGCAAACCCCATACCGCCTGCCGCCCCCGCACCCGGCAGTGCTCTGTCATCTTTGCCGAGCGCTTTGGCAGTAAGGTCAGCAAAGTGGCCGAGCGCGCGGTCTAGCGTTGCCACATCGGCGTCTGTCGCGCCCTTTTGTGGGCCGAAGACGGCACTGGCACCGCGTTCGCCCAGCAGTGGGTTATCCACATCCACGGCGGCCTCTACGCGTAATTCGGCCAAGCGCGGGTCTAACGTCGAAAGATCCAGGATCGCAAGCTGCTGGAGTGCGGCGCCGCCTGGAGGCAGCGGCTGGCCCTGGGCATCCAGTAGCGTAGCCCCCAATGCTTGCAGCATACCGGCACCGGCGTCGTTGGTGGCGCTACCACCAAGTAGCAGTAAGGCATGGGTGGCGCCTGCTTTTAGGGCAGCGAGAAACAGCTCGCCTACGCCAAAGGTGGTGGTATGCAGGGCGCTGCGCTCTGCGTGGGTCAGGTGCTGCAGGCCGCTGGCTTCTGCCAGCTCGATAAACGCGGTACGCTGCTCGCTTAGCCAGCCCCAGGCGGCTTGGCGTGGCCGCCCAAGGGCGTCTTGCACCGTGAGCGTACGGCGCTCGGCATGGGTGGCGGCAATTAAGGCATCAAGGCTGCCTTCGCCGCCATCCGCCAGGGGGCAGAGCTGTGTGATGGCGTTGGGCGCTGCCCGTTGAATACCTTGTGCCATGGCCTTGGCGGCCTCTTCGGCGCCCAAGGCGTCCTTAAAACTGTCAGGGCAAAGCAGTACTTTCATCGCACAACCTCCTTAAAACGTTGTCTCAGCGTGTTGTCGTTCTTTTTAATGTCTGTTGGCGAGCTTAGCGCGCTGCTTGGTGACACACCAGCCACGCAGGTAGCGAGAGGATTTATCATGAAGGCCATACCCCTTAGCATTACCTGCCTGTTGGCACTGGCGGGTTGTCAGACGGTTCCTGACCGGCTGCCCCAAGCGGAGCCTGCGCCAGCGGCGGCTTGCTACTTCCCCACCGGCCAGTCTGCGCCAGATGAAACGCTGAGCGTTTTGACGGATAGCATCGACGTGCTGGAAGCCTGGGGGTTTTCGTTGGAGACCACTGATACGGAGCTTGGGCTAGTGAGTGCCTCCCGGGAGCGCGAGCTGATCGGCTACTATGACCGCTATGACTACGACTATGGCTACGGCAGCGGCTTCCGCCTGTTTGGCGGGTTTGGTATTGGTCGCGGCGTAGGGATTGGCGTGGGTGGCTCTTTCGGCCCAGGGTTTGGCCAGCAGCCCGTTGAGGTAGAGCGGGTATCGCTGCTTGCCCGCGATGGCCATCTGCGCATTTCAAGGGACATTCGACGCTTTGACCACCTGGGCGACCTGCGAGAGTCCTATAGCGCCAGTAACGATGATTTCTGTGGCCGTTTCCAGGACGCTTTTTCGTCATCCGTCACACCGCAGGGGGCATCATGACACCATTCCGCCATACCTCATGGGTAGCGCTCACGCTATGCGCCACGCTGTGGCTGGCAGGCTGTGCCACCACGCAACCCCTTGAACCGCGCGAGCTGCGCTATAGCGCGCCAATGGAGCAAACCTTCCGCGAGGCGGTGGCACTGATGGTGGAGCAGGGCTATGTGATACGCCACGCTGACTTGACCTTAGGGCGCGCCGAGGCAAGCCTGGCACGCTGGCCGGAGTATCGCATCCAACTACAAGTAAGCGATGCACAAGGAGGCAGCTTAGTGAGCGTGTCAGCACTGCGCGGTAGCCAGCCGATACCGCCTTATGTGCTAGATCCCTGGCTCGTGGAGTTACAGCGCAAATTAGGAGAATTACCGTGATAAGAGCATGGCCACGGGTATCGGTTCGGCGCACCTGTCAGGCGTTGGTGGTGGGTAGCCTGTTGGCTAGCCCTTTAGCTATGGCGCACCCCCATGGCTGGATCGATATGAGCGTGCGGGTCATTACCAACGACGACGGTGCAGTCACCGGGCTTCATCAAACGTGGCGAATGGACCCCTTTTATAGCTTGGTCGTCATGGAGGAGTTGCAGCAGGTACCAGGCACGAGCCTGGAGCAGGGGCTGGATCAGTTGGGCAGTGAGATTCGCAATAACTTGACTCCTCAGCACTACTTTACCGAGGTGCGGATCGGCGACAAGCCGCAGACGTTTGGCGAGGTCACCGAGTACACCGCACTGGAGCGGGACGGCCGTTTAACGTTTATGTTTATTTTACCGCTGACCTCACCCCAGCCTTTGAGCGGTCAGGTGCTGGAGTATCAAGTCTTTGACCCCACGTACTACATCGAGATGGTACATGAGGAAGAGGGCGACGAGCCCTCTCCTCAGGCGCTGATTCTCAACGGCGAACCCGATTGCACGCTAAGCGTGCTACCCGCCGACCCCGATCCGGAGAAGGTGTTGCAGGCGTCACTACTAGACGTGGACGAGGAAGGCGAACCGGGATTAGGCCGCCACTTTGCGGAAACAGGGCGGGTGGATTGCCGCTAGCGGCCTGCCTGGCTGGTCATGTATAAAGTGTTACTTTATATCTTTTGTGCGGAGGGGGAATGCCGTTAACGGGACGACAGTTGGCCACTGGTGCCCTGGTGCTATTAGGCGTGGCGCTGCTGGTGTGGGCGGTACAGGCGAACTTACAGGGTGCCAGCCTGCAGCTACTTACGTGGCAGCGAGAACTACACCGCAGCCTGACCCTGGCGATTACCGAGTTGTCACGAACGCCTTCCACCGGCACGTGGCTAACGCTGCTTGGCGTGAGCTTCGCCTACGGCGTGTTTCATGCCGCAGGGCCTGGGCATGGTAAAGCAGTATTGGCCACCTATTTGGCGTCTCATGGCGGTGCGACTCGCCGGGCGCTAGGGCTCTCGTTTGCTGCCTCGCTACTGCAGGGCGTGACGGCCATTGCGATGGTGGCGATATTGGTACACGGGCTGGGCTGGGTGACGCGTCAAGCCATGGGCAGCGTGGTATGGGTGGAACAGGCCAGCTTTTTTCTGGTAGCGCTATTAGGGGCTTGGCTCTGCTGGCGGGCGGTGAAGCAGCTACGCCATGCCTATGCCGTGCAGAGTGAGCCGGTCATGGAGCACGTACATGCGCATGATCACAGCCACGACCACAGCCACTGCTGTGGCGGTGCCCATCATATTGAACCCGAGCAGGCGTTGGATTGGCGTACGGCCTTGATGACCGTCGGGGCGATTGGTATGCGCCCCTGCAGCGGAGCGATCTTGATGCTAGGTGCCGCAAGCCTTTTGGGCCAATTTTACGTGGGGGTCGCGTCGGTGGTGGCGATGTCGCTGGGCACGGGCATTACCGTATCGATACTGGCCCTGGCGAGTATTGTAGCCCGAGGGTGGGCCACCAAGCGGCTACACAAGCAGAGCCAGCAACGGGTCGAGAAAGCGGCGGGCTGGGCGGCACTCACCGGTGGGGCCGTGATTATTGCGCTGGGAATTTCCTTAGCGCTGGCCGGTGCGGCGCAGCCTGCCAGCGGCCCGTTACTCAACGAGCCGCCCGCGCGTGGCTCAATGCTGGGCGGTTGAGCTTAAAGCGACAGCCCCTCAATTTGCGCTAGCAGCTGTTCCCGTCGCTCCCCCTGCTGGGCGAGCTCATAAGGCTTGGGAGTGCCGTTGCCCCACACCGGCGCGGGCCAGCTGGCGTCATCGGTATAGCGCACCACTAAATGGATATGTAGCTGGCTGACCACGTTGCCCAGCGTGGCGATATTGAGCTTGTCGCCCTGGAAGGCCTCTTTCATGGCCGCTCCCAGTTGAGTGGCCTCCTGCCAGAGCTGCGCTTGCTCCTCTTGACTGAGTTCAAACACTTCGCTGACCGATGCTACTCTGGGCACTAGCACCACCCAAGGGTAGCGAGCATCGTTCATCAGCAGAGCGCGGCAAAGCGGTAGGTCGGCGAGGGGAAAGGTATCGGCCTCTAAGCGTGGATCGATTTCAAAGGTTGCCAAACGGAGTGCTCCTAAGCCAAACGGTTAGACTAGCATCATAGCAGGCAACGGTTATGTCAGGGAAAACAGGCGAAATGATTAAAACCTGTTACGCTGAAAACACTCCCAGGCGGTAAGGCTGCCGCCGGAGCTTCCCGATGTTGAATGACTTGTTAAGGAGAACACCATGAAAAAACTACTGGCGACTAGCTTTATCTGCTCATCACTGCGGGTGCTCTAGCGGGCTGCAACACCATTGCAGGGGCAGGACAAGACGTTGAAGAGGGCGGCCAAGCAGTACAGGACGCCGCGAGTTAAGGTTCGGTCTAACGGTTTATTGTACAATGTGCGGGCTAGGCAGCAATGCCTGGCCCGCACTGCTATCGAGACAGGGATTTGTGGAGGAAGGTAAACAATGACGCCAGGAAAGCTTTGGATGACCACCACTCAGCGCCATATAAAAGGTCTGGGCAGTGCGCTGGCCGTGATGCTGCTAGCCGGGTGTAGCAGCGCGCCCAATGAGTCCGCTGCGCCTAAGCCGCCGACGGTTGATCAAACCGCGCCAACTAGCCAAGCATGCGATGCCAGCGCCGTGCAGTATGCCATTGGTGCGCCCTTTGATGAGGCCAACGTGGCGACTCTAGAAGAGCAGAGTGGCGCTCGTCAGGTGCGTGTGCTGCGCCCCGGCACTGCCGCGACCATGGATTTCCGTGACGACCGGCTCAATATTCATCTGGAAAGCAACGACATGATTGAGGCGCTGCGCTGCGGCTAACGCAAAATCAGCCATACGCAGGCGGCGCTTACGCGTGCGCTGTCCATTGTGCGCGCGAGCCTAGAGCAGCCGCCCCTGGCAACCGCAACGGTCTAGCTAGTCGTAGCGATCTTTCCAACCCTGATGGCGCACCTGCTCTTTGAGCATGTCGAGCACGTCGTAAAGCACCTGTTCGGTCACTTTGGCGCTGGTGTCGTCGACGGTCAACCAACTGTCAAAGCTGGTGTCGGCGGTGCGCTCGACGAGTTGACGAAAGGCGGGGGAGTGCATGCCTTGCGCCATTTCATCCACCAGCCGCTGGGCGACGCTGCTGATAGAAGCTTGCATCGCGCTTGATGCGGTTTTTCCCATGGGTAAGCGGTGTAGTCGTTGAATTTCCGGGCTCTCCCGCAGCGTGCGGCTCACCAGATCATCGATGGCCGCCATAATGGCGGGGCGATTTTGCTGATAGGCTCGGCCTGCCGTGGCTTCCAAGCGCTCGGCAATTTCATGGATCAGCTGGGTTTTACGCGGCATGATCACCCGCTCGATGACGCGCTCGGTGAGCGAGTCGCTGGCCACGATCTGCTCCTGAGCATTGCCTAGCAAGCGCAGCGCTATACGGTCTGAGAGCTCCTCCAGCAAAATATCGTAATACTTGGTAAAAAATCGATAGACCGACCAACGGGTCACATCGACCAAGCGCAGTCGATGTAACCGGTGTAGGAGCGAAATGACGCGTAAGGCACGTAGCCAACGAAACCCACTGAGTGGGATGCAGCCCAGCACGTCGTACCAGTGTACGAAGGGATAGAAAAACCAGCGGTGATAGCGCCGCTCGGCAATCGCGACGGCCCAGCCTAGCAGCACATCGGCAATAAAGAAGCTGACAAAGACCAAATCAATGGCAATAAATCGGCTGTGAATCGCCGTATCGTAAAAACGGTGAAAACCAGGCGCGATAGCGGCAATCGCTTGGTTGATCGGGCCAATCAGAAACAGTGAGTCAAACAGCAGCAGGCTAAGGTTAATAATAACGGCGGCGAGGATCAGCAGATCCCAGCCGATGTGCGCATACTCAACGGCCTTGGGAAGGCGGGGATAGCGCTGCCTGATGGGCATGATGACTCCTTGTCGTTGAAAGTAGAGCAGCGCTTAGCGCTGCTGGTGATGCTGCTGGGTCAGCTCCTCTTCACGCTCTGCCTGTTTGCGTAGCTTCTTGCGCAGCGCGGCTTTTTCGAAGCGCAGCTTCTGCAGCGGGGTCTCCAGCGCCAGGGGCGGCACCCGGGCAGGTTTGCCGTCGGCGTCCACGGCCACCATGGTGAGGTAACAGCTATTGGTATGGCGAATCAGCTTCTGGCGAATATCCTCGGCCACTACCTTAATGCCAATTTCCATGGAGGAGCGCCCCACGTGATTCACGCTGGCGAGAAACGTCACCAGCTCGCCTACATGGATCGGCTGTTTGAACAGCACCTGATCCACCGAGAGCGTCACCACATAGTGGCCGGAGTAGCGGCTGGCGCAGGCGTAGGCGACTTCATCGAGTTTCTTAAGAATAGCACCGCCGTGCACTTTACCGCTGAAGTTCGCCATATCCGGCGTCATCAAGACCGTCATGGAGAGCTCGTGCTGGCCCGGTAAGGCGCTGTGTTCAAGGCTCTGGTCTGAGGCGTTGGGTACAGCAGAGGCGTCGGACATAAAAGTCACCTTACGATTAAAAATGCCCGCCCCCAGGCGATACCACAGGGGCGGGTGTTGACATCGTGCTTAGCTGCTTAGAACCACACTAAGCCCACGGAAATGATAATACCGGTAATCAACAGCTGGATCAGGCAGAAGCCCATGATGTCCTTAGCTTTCAAGCCGGCAATCGCCAGCACTGGCAGTGCCCAGAACGGCTGCAGCAGGTTAGTCCAGGCATCGCCCCAGGCCACCGCCATGGCCACGCGGGCAATATCGGCACCCAGCGCTTCTGCGGCAGGCAGCATGACCGGTGCCTGTACCGCCCACTGGCCACCACCGGAAGGCACAAACAGGTTCACGATACCGGCGCTGATGAACGACCAGAACGGCAGCGAGTTAGCGGTTGCAAACGAGACCAGCCACTCCGACATGCTCTGGGCCAGGCCCGACTGCACCATGATCGCCATAATGCCCGCATAAAAGGGGAACTGGATGACGATGCCCGCGCCGCCCTTGATGGCTTCGTTCAGGCTGGTAAGCAGGTTGCGCGGTGTGCGGTGCAGCACGATCGCCAGGAACAGGAACATGAAATTCACCACGTTCAGGTTCAGGCTGCCGCCGCGCAGCAGGAAGTGGTCCAGCAAGAACAGCAGGCCAGGTACACCTACCAGCAGGGCCAGCGGCATGCTGTTTTCGAGCTTTTCGGCAGGTCGCGTGATGCGGCCTACGGGCTCTGGCTCGTCGTCTAGCAGTTTGGGATCGACGTACACGCTGTCTTTTTCATCGGGCAGCATCATACGGTTGACCAGCGGTACGGCGATAAAGAGACACACCACAATGGCCAAGTTGAAGAAGGCGAAAATGGTCGAACCCGTGCCAATGACACCGATCTGATCGGCAGAGAAGTGGCCTTCGGTGGCAATCGTCAGCGGCACCGAACCGGCCAAGCCGCCGTGCCACACCACGAAGCCCGAGTAGGCGCTGGCCACCAACAGGCGGTAATCGACCTTGATCAGCCGGGCCAGTTCTTTGGCGAACAGAGCACCGACCACCAGGCCAAAGCCCCAGTTGATCCAGCTAGCGGCTAAAGAGACCAGCGTGACGAGAATAATTGCGCCGCCGGGCGACTTCGCAGTACCGGCAATTTTTTGCAGAATGCGTTTTACCGGTGGCGAACTTGCCAGCATAAAGCCGGTGACCAGCACCAACAGCATCTGCATCGAGAAGGTGAGTAGCCCCCAGAAACCGTCGCCCCACATACGCAGCACGGCCAAGGGTGTTTGGCGCTCCACGGCAATGGCGGCCACAGCGGCAATCAGGGTCAACAATAGAACGAAGATATACGGGTCTGGTAAATAACGCTCGACCAGCTTAACTGCTGGTTTTGATATGAGTTTTAGCATGGAGTGCTCACTTTATTCGTTATTAGGAAGTGCGCGGCTAATATACGGCGGTGCGGCACAATTTTCACCCCTCAACGGCCAATGCGTCGGGTGCTTAACATTGTTACATCACCTTACGTTAGCGCAGTTTGCTCGCCTTGCCCGTTGTGGCGTTCAACGCTGCTGATCAAAGGTGAGAAACGCCGGATGACGGCCGCCAGCGGGTCAGCCGGTAGTGCCGATAATAGCCAATGAGCACGGCCGAGCGGGTGAGCATAAAAAGTGTGAAGGCTAGCCAGAGGCCGTGATTGCCCAGCCCCTGGCATAGCCACCAGCTAGGCAGGTAGACTGCGAGGCCCGCAAAAATGCTGTTGCGCATCTCGCGTACCGCCGTGGTGCCGATAAACACGCCGTCAAGCAGGTAGCTCCAGACGGCAATCAGCGGCATGACCACCATCCACGGCAAATAGCTGGCGGCGGTGACGCGCACGTCGCTCAATCCGGTCAGCATTGCGATCAGTTGATTACCACCCAGGGCAAAAAGCAGCGCCGCCGCAGCGGATGTCCAGAAAGAGAACTGTGCCGTGGCCCGCACCGTGGCGGCAAACTCTCGCCAATCGCGACGCCCGTAAGCGCGCCCTACTAGCGACTCAGCCGCGTGGGCAAAGCCATCCAGCGCGTAGCTGGTCAGCATAATAAATTGCAGCAGCACGGCATTGGCGGCGAGCACGGTATCGCCCTGACGGGCGCCTTGCGCTGTAAAAAACGCCATGGCAAATAGTAGTCCAAGCGTTCGCACAAACAGGTTCGCATTAACACTAAATAACGCCGAATAGGCCTGCAGTGCCAATAGGCGCTGGCGTTGAAAGTGGCCTTCAAGATGCCCCAGCTGGCGCAGCACCAAGTAGCCACCGAACAGCAGCGCGCTGTAGTCAGCGAGCACGCTAGCCAGCGCTACGCCGTTACTGGTCATCCCCAGGCCCACCACAAACCATAGGTCGAGCACGATATTGACGCTATTGGTCAGCACCAGAATCATCAGCGTGACGCGGGAGTTCTGCTGCCCTAAAAACCACCCCAAAATGGCGTAGTTGGCCAGTACGGCAGGGGCAGACCAGAGGCGAATCTCGGCATACTCGCGGGCCAGCGGCGTGGCCTGTACGCTGCCATCTAGTAGCCATAGGCCAAGCGAGATGAGCGGTGTGCCAAACACGATTAATAGTGTGCCGATGACACCTGCCATGATCAGCGACTGGCCTAGCAAGTTGCGCACGTCACTAGGCGACTCGCGCCCTATGGCCTGGGCGACCAGTCCGGTGGTGCCCATGCGTAAAAAGCCAAAGCCCCAGTAGAGAAAGCTAAATAGCGTTGCGCCAAGGGTCACGCCGGCCAGGTAGCGAGAGTCGGGTAAGTGCCCGACCACGGCGGTATCCACCAAACCGAGTAGCGGTACGGTGATATTGGAGAGAATGATGGGCCAAGCGAGGGTCCAAATACGCATTCAGAGTGACCTTCGCTCGCAAACGTTCAGGCACATCTTAAGTGGGCGAGTTAAGCGGCAGTAATGATGCGATACTTCTCCATCAACTGCTCTTGGGTCTCGGGGCGCTCTGGGTCGAGGGGAATACAGTCCACCGGACACACCTGCTGGCACTGAGGCTCGTCGAAGTGGCCGACGCACTCGGTGCACAGGTTGGGGTTGATCACGTAAATCTCCTCACCGGGAGAAATCGCGTCGTTGGGGCATTCCGGTTCGCAGACGTCGCAGTTAATGCATTCGTCGGTGATCATCAGGGCCATGGGCATACCTCACGAATGGCGTGTCACTCGGGTTTTAGATACCCGAGTGTTTTGCTCAACAATATCGATAGCTAGGTAGTGTAGTGCTTACGCAGCGCCTCTGCGACCTGCGGGTGCACCAGGGGGGAAATATCGCCGCCCAGCTTGGCGATTTCCCGCACGATGGTCGAGGAGATATAGGAGTTTTCCACTGCCGGGGTAAGAAACACGCTCTCAAGCTCAGGATTTTGAGCGCGGTTCATATTGGCCAGCTGCAGCTCGTACTCAAAATCGGAGACCGCTCGCAGGCCGCGCAGAATAATCGTCGCGCCCTGTTCGTGCATCATGCTAGTGAGCAGCGTCGAGAAGCCAATCACGCTGACATTCGGCAGCGATGCGCACACCGACTGGGCCAGCGCAATTCGAGTATCCAAATCCAGGCTTGGGTGTTTGCCGGGGCTGGCTGCCACGGCAATCACCACTTTGTCGAACATCCGCGCGCCGCGCTCAATCAGGTCGAAGTGGCCGTTGGTGATCGGGTCGAACGTGCCAGGATAGACAGCGATCTTTTCGCGATGCGCGCTCATGACGGCGTCCCCTCATCCAGTGAACCAAACGGATTATCGGCGACCAGCGAAACCGCGTGGTCATAGCCGGGAATGTGGATACGGTCTGCGTGAATCTCAAGCTCTGGGCCTTCCAGCACCGCTTCGCCAAACTGGTAGCGGGGGGCGTAGCGCCCGCGATCGGCCTCGGCGAGATAGGCAGCGGCGTTAGCGCGTACCGCTTCGCGGCGACCTTTCCACGCTTCTATCGCGGCGCTGCCGTGGCGCTTGGTGAGTAGACGCTCGGTCACCTCTGGCGAGAGCACCACGCCGGTGGCGTTATTACCGCCAAAGCCTTTGGCGTTGATAAAGGCAGCATCGGCGGTAAATGCTTGAGGCGTCGTGAAAAAGCGCAGCCGCTCGGCGTAGACGTCATCGGCCACCGCATCCAGCGTGGGGATACCCGGCAGCAAACCGTGGGCGAAGCTGCCCAGGGCGCTGGCCAGCTGATCACCTGCCGCTGACCCTTGGGAGTGGCCGATGAACGCTTTAATGGCCACCACCGGCCACTGCTTGATGCCGTTCGCGCGGGCGATTTCATCGAATACGTGGGATTCGGTGGTGCGGTTTTTCGGCGTGCTGGTGCCGTGGGCATGAAGGAAGGTGCGTTCTTTCAGCGCGGTCTCTCCCAGCATGTCTTTGACCAGCGCGGCGGCTTTACCCAGGGTGATGTAGTTGCCGATGCCCGGCGCGGAGATAGAGCGCTTATAGCCGTCGGCATTGACAAACACATCGGGCACCGCGCCGAGAATATCGGCCCCTAGCTCTAGGGCAAGGCTGTCGTCCATCAGCAGCAGGAACTGGCTCGCTTCTGCCATGGTGAACCCGCAGTTGCGGGCAAACGGACGGCAGGCGCGCTGATAATCAGCGTCGGTCAGCAGCTCCAGGGCATCCAGCGCTTTTAGGCTGGCGTCATCGGCCAGCGCGCCCATGGCACGGAAGCCTTCGATAATTTCCGGGGTAATCGGCGCATCGGCGGTGCCCACCATCACCACCCGGCGACGGCCTGCGCGGATATCGTCAATGCCCAGGCGCAGGTTGTAGAGGAAGCTGGCGCAGGCGCCTAGCGCTGCGCCGGTGCCGCCTACGCTGCCGAGTACATAGGCATTGAGGAAGTCAGCGGGCATCTGTCCATAGCCCAGCGGCATCTGCTTGGAGGTGGCGCGCTGGCCGGTCACCAAGCTTTTCAATAAGCCGCCCCAGCCCTGGTCATCGAGCTGGCCAATCGAGTTGCCCGCGTACACAGCGATATGGTCGGGGTTGAGCTGCTGGCGCAGGGTTTCCCAAGAGAGGCCGCTGGCGCCCAAGCAGTCGCTGGCGCCAAACACCGCCATGGAGAGCCCGCGAGGATGGTGCACGCTGCGGTAAAGGCTGGCTGGGTCAAAGCCGCTCGGCAGTTGCGCGGCAGCCCGCACTTTAGGCTCTTGGGCGTCCGGTAGCAGCACGTCGAAGATGCCCGCAGGAATAGTCACCTCGACTTCACGGGTATCGATTTCGCGCACCTGCCACCCATCGGGCAACTGGTCGGGTAGCTGGCGGCGGCGCAGTGTCACGCGCAGCGGCTCTGCCAGCGCCAGATCGGCTCGTCGGTTTGCCGGCAGGCCAGGGGCGAGAAAGCGCGGGTCTTCATTGCGGCGAATCAGCGTGTGGTTAAGCACCTGATCGCGCAGCATCTGGGCAGGGGCGTCAATGGGCTGCCCTGCGCTGTCGTGCCATCCGTTGTCGGAGTGCTCGGCAAGGCGCATAAGCGCTGCCAAGCTTTCCACGGTTTGGCGCTGCTGGTCAGCAGGAAGAGCATCAAGCACGGTGCGGCGGAAGGCCTGATGGCCCGAGGTTCTGCCGGCGGGATTGATGCCGCCCATGCCGACAATCACCGGTAAGTGTGACAAGCCGGGTTCCTCGTGGTGCGGTGGTTTTTAATAACGGTTATTGTCAGACCGTGTCGAAAACCTTAACCGATCTGAGCTTAATAGTGAGCTTACAAAAAGGCTCGGGCGTGATCATAGCACCGGGCGTGCAACGGCGTCATGCCGAGTGCGCGGGAGACTGATAGAATCACGCTTTTTTTAACCCAGGGGATGGCATGCAGCACACCTCACGGCCAGTGATTTCCAATCAGCCAGGTCCGCATCACGATGTGGCGCGCCGAGTAGCGCGCGCGTTAGCGCATCCGCTGCGCAAACCCATTGCTGACCACACGCGCCGAGCGTTTGAGCAGGCCGGTGCGTGGCGCCAGCAGCACTCTGCCCCGTTGATTCTCGACGCAGGTTGCGGGGTAGGGCTATCGACCCGGCGGATAGCCATACAGTTCCCCCACCACAGCGTGATTGGCGTTGACCGCAGTGAGGACCGTCTGGGCCGGGAGCACGGTGAGCTGCCGGAAAACGCCCTGCTGGTGCGTGCCGATCTGGTCGATTTCTGGCGACTGGCCCTGGAAGCAGGCTGGACGCCCGAGCGCCACTACCTGCTGTATCCCAACCCTTATCCTAAATCAGCACACTTGAAAATGCGCTGGCATGGCCATCCGGTTTTCCCCACACTGTTAGCCCTGCGCGGGCGGCTCGAGCTGCGTTCGAACTGGCAGCTCTATGTGGAAGAGTTTGCCCAGGCCGTGGAGGTCGTCACCGGCCAAAAGGCAAGCGTTGCCCCGTTGCACCCTAATGGTGACTATCTCACCCCGTTTGAAGCCAAATATGACCAAAGTGGCCAAACACTTTGGCGTTTGTGCATCGACCTGGAGCGCCCATGACATTTGTTTATTTGATTCTCGCGATTGTGGCAGAAGTGATCGCTACCAGCGCGTTAAAAGCCTCTGCGGGCTTTACGCGGCCGCTGCCGAGCCTGCTGGTTGTGGGTGGCTACGGGGTTGCGTTCTATTTATTAAGCTTGGTGTTGCGCACCCTGCCGGTGGGTATTACTTACGCCATCTGGGCGGGGTTGGGCATCGTTCTGGTGACTCTGGTCGGAATAATGGTGTTTGGCGAGAAGCCTGATCTGCCCGCCGTACTGGGGATCAGCCTGATTGTGGCCGGGGTGGTGACGCTACAGGTCTTTTCCAAAATGAATGTGCATTGAGGTAGCTCAAAGTGACGTGTTTTCGCAACTTCTCCACGCGCTGGCTGCGCAACGGTATCGTCGCGGGGGTAACGACCGCTGCGCTGTGCGCCAGCTCGGTGCTCTGGGCCGACTTCACCCGGCTGAGTCAGTTAGAAGCAAAAGGGTTTTCGGTCAGCGCTGAAGCGCGCCTGTTAGATGCCGATAGCGGTAGTAACCCACTGCTGGGCAGACTTAATCCAGAGCGTCAGCTCTCACCCGCCTCGGTGACAAAAGCCTATATGTCGGCCGCGCTGCTTAATCGTTTCGGCCCCCAGCATCGCTTCACTAGCCAGTTAGTGAGTACCGGCCAAGTGGATAACGGCGTGCTACGCGGTGATTTGGTCTTTGAAGGCGGCGGTGACCCAGGTTTGACGACGGAAGACCTGTGGCGGCTCGTCCAGCGCCTGCAGCTTGCCGGGGTAACGCACGTCGACGGTGCGCTGGTGGTCAGTCAGTGGCGCTTTGGCCCAGTGGAGTGCATCACCACTGATCGCTGCAACGCGCGTACCCGAGTCACCAACGCCTATAGTGCGCCGCTAACCTCGGCAGGCGTCAATTTTGGTACGTGGTGTGTCAATGTGGCGCCTGCGGCAACCCCCGGCGAGCCTGCGCGGGTAGGGCTATGTGATAGCCAGGCGCCGCTGGTGGCCATTGATAATCAGGTGGTAACGCGCCCGGCGAACAGTGGCACGGAGATTAGCGCCGAGCGCATCACCGATGAGCGTGGCGATGTGATGCGTTTGACGGGGCAAATTTCTACTAATGCAGCCGCGCGGGATGTTTACCGTGGTGCCGGAGATGCGGCTGAAAAAACCGCCCAGGTACTGTTAAGCATGCTCAATCAGGCGGGCGTTAGCGTGCGTGACCCGTGGCGGGTAAGCTCAACCCAGCCGCCAAGCAGCGCCCAGCGCCTTGCCGCAGTGGATAGCCAGCCGCTCCAGGAGCTGTTACTGCGCACCATGAACTACTCCAATAACTATATGGCCGATGTGCTGGCGCTGAACTTGGTGGAAACACCCCAAGCGCAGCTGCGTCAGGCAGGGCAGGCCATTGAAACCTATGTGCAGAGCTTGCCTGGGCACGGCCCGGTCACACTGCACAGCGGCAGCGGTTTAACCACCGGTAACCGCACCTCGGCGCATGGTGTCAACGTCATGCTGGAGGACATGTTCCGCCAAAGCGCGCTGTTCCCAAGCTTCGTGGCCTCTTTCCAGTCGCCCGCCAATGGCGTGATGCGCTTTATCCGTCGTGGCTCACCTACCTTTCAAAATAACGTCATGCTGAAAACCGGCACGCTCAACCAGCCGTTTGCCGTACGTGCCGTGGCAGGCTATTTTCGCACGGCCCAAGGGCGCTGGGGGGTGTTTAGTGTGTTAGTGAACGGTAGCGGCAGTACCCCCTATCTCAGCTGGCCCGAGGTGCTTGACCCACTGTCGTTAGATTTAGATGCAATGATTTTAGCTAATTAATTAAACGCTTAGGTGAGGCAACGGGCATGAAGCCACGTCACACGGGGTTAACCCATTTACTGCACTCCACGCGCTACTCCTGGAAAGGCCTGAAGGCGGCGTTTCGTAATGAGTCTGCCTTTCGTCAGGAGTTGGCGATTACTGCCGTGCTGCTGCCATTTGCCTGGTGGATTGGCGAAGGCCCATTAAGCTGGCTGCTGCTGGTCGGCAGTCTGTTTCTCGTGCTGATTGTCGAGCTGCTCAACAGCGCCATCGAAAACGTGGTCGACCGTATCGGCACCGAACACCATGAGCTGTCAGGGCGTGCCAAGGACATCGGCTCGGCCGCGGTGATGCTGTCGCTGATGATGGCGGGGCTGACCTGGGGGCTGTTAGGCTGGGAAAAATGGATGGGCTAGTTGGCCTAGAATGGCGTTGAGAATCATAACAATCGCTTGGCAAAGAGGTGCTTATGCAGACCAATGATGCGTTATTCCCCACGACAACGCTTCCCAAAGCGCTTGCACCTGCTGCCGAACAGGCACAGCAGCGCCTCAGCGAGGCCCTAAGCCAGGCGGATAATATCGCCTCAATGACCAAGCAGCCGCTGCCCTCCAGTAGTTGGGAGGCGCTCGCTCCTGCCCGCCGGGAAGCGCTGGCTCGAGTGGTCACTATCTCCACCTTCGCCCTTGATACGTTGGCGCGCTTTCCCCACTGGCTGGCCGAGCTGGATGCGGCAGGGGAGTTGGATAGCGCGCCCAGCAAAGAAGCGCTGACTCAGTGGTTGGATGATGCTCTGGAGAGCGCCGAGGACGAAGATGCCCTGCACCGGGCGCTGCGCCGTTTTCGTCGAGCGCGCATGCTGGGCATTGTTTGGCGCGATCTAAATCGCCTCGACGGTGCCACCATGTGGGATACCGCCCGATCGGTCTCTTGGCTGGCGGAAGTATGCACCGAAGCGGCGCTTGGCTGGCTGGAGCGTTTTTATGCATCCCGCTGGGGGACACCTGCCGCTCGCAGTGATGGTGAGCCTCAGCGGCTGGTGGTACTGGGAATGGGTAAGTTGGGCGCGGGGGAGCTCAACCTATCGTCGGATATCGATCTGATTTTTGCCTTCCCTGAAAAGGGCGAGACCGAAGGCGGCCGAAAACCGCTAGAGCATCAAGAGTACTTTACCAAGCTTGGCCAGCGCCTGATCGCCGCCCTGGATGCCATGACGGCGGATGGTTTTGTGTTCCGTGTAGATATGCGCTTGCGCCCGCTGGGCGATGGCGGCCCGCTGGTAGGCAGCTTTTCGATGCTCTCCAGCTACTATCAAGACCAAGGCCGTGAGTGGGAGCGCTACGCCATGCTGAAGGCGCGGCCTGTGGCGGGGGATATCGACGCGGGCCAAGAGCTGCTGGCAAGCCTACGGCCGTTTGTGTATCGCCGCTATCTGGATTTTGGGGCCATTGAGTCGCTGCGCGAGCTGAAGGCAATGATCAATCGCGAAGTGAAACGCAAAGGCATGCAGAGCAACATCAAGCTGGGGCCGGGGGGCATCCGCGAGGTGGAGTTCGTGGTGCAGGCGTTTCAGCTGATTCGCGGCGGGCGTGATACTGAACTGCAGGTCACCTCGCTGCAAACAGCGCTCAAGCGCTTGCCCGAGCTTGGGCTGCTGCCTCAAGCCGTGGTGGACGAGCTACTGCCGGATTACGCCTTCCTGCGCGATGTGGAGCACGCCCTTCAAGCGCTGGAAGATCGCCAAACCCAAATGCTGCCCACCGATGATGAGGACCGCGAGCGCGTCGCTTTCGCCATGGGGCACGAGGATTGGCCCGGGCTTATCGCCCAGCTAGATGAGGTCCGCGAGCGGGTGCGCCAGCACTTCGACGCGGTGATCGCCGACCCTGAAGAAGAGGCCGATGAAGAGCAAAGCGACGCCAGCCTCTCCCAGTGGCGGCTATTGTGGCGCGGTGAACTTGAAGAGGATGAGGCTCAGGCCCTTCTCAGCGAAGCGGGCTTTAACGAATCGGAAAAAGCACTCAAACGATTAAAAAGCCTTTATCACTCGCGCGCCGTGCAGAGCATGCAGCGTATTGGTTTTGAGCGCTTGGATGCTCTGATGCCGCTGCTACTGGCTGCCGTGGCGCAGAGCGATACGCCGGACACGGCCCTGGCTCGGGTGCAGCCGTTGATCGAGGCGGTGCTACGACGCACCGCCTATCTGGCGCTGCTGCGCGAAAATCCGCATACCCTTGAGCATTTGATGCGGCTATGTTCGGCGAGCCCTTGGATTGCTGAACAGTTGGCACGCTACCCCATCCTGCTGGATGAGTTGTTAACCCCCGATACGCTCTACACGCCCGCCGATAAATCGCGGCTTGCCGATGAGCTGCGTCAAACGCTCAACCGTTTACCCGAGGACGATGAAGAAGCGCAGCTAGAAGCACTGCGGGTGTTCAAGCATGCGCAGATGCTGCATGTGGCCGCCTCGGATGTGGCGGGTACGCGTCATCTGATGAAAGTAAGCGATTACTTAACCTATATCGCAGAAGTTATTTTAGACGCGGTGCTGGCGATGGCGTGGAAGCATGTCACCCGCAAGCACGGTGCGCCTGCGGGGTGTAACAACCGCGAACCTGCCTTTTTGATTATTGGTTACGGCAAGCTGGGCGGCATTGAGTTGGGCTACGGCTCTGACCTGGATCTGGTGTTCCTGCACGATAACGACGGTAAAGGCAGTACCGACGGCCCTCGGCCTTTGGATACGCCGGTGTTTTTCACTCGCCTGGGCCAGCGCATCATTCATCTGCTGACTGCGGTAACTCCGGCGGGTAGTCTGTATGAAGTGGACATGCGCCTTCGGCCGTCAGGGAATGCGGGGCTGCTCGTCACGTCGCTGGACGCGTTTGCCGAGTATCAGCATCAAAATGCCTGGACCTGGGAGCATCAGGCGCTGGTGCGGGCCAGAGTGGTGGCGGGCAGTGAGGCGCTGGCCGATAAGTTTGACGAGCTGCGTGGTTCGATTTTACGCCGCGAGCGCGACCCGCAGGCGCTGCGTGATGATGTGGTGAGCATGCGCCATAAAATGCGTGATCACTTGGGCACGAAAGGCGAGGGCGCCAAATCTGAGCGGGGCGATGGCGAAAATGCCAGCACAGATGCCACGTTTAGCTTGAAGCACGATGCAGGCGGCATGGTGGATATCGAGTTTCTCTGCCAGTACGCCGTGCTCGCGCTCTCCCATCAAACGCCCGCGCTGATCACCTATAGCGATAATATTCGCATTTTGGAAACTCTGGCCGAGAGCGGGCACATCACCCAAGTGGAGGCTGATCAGCTACGCGAGGCTTACCTGGCCTACCGCAGTCGTACTCACCGCGCGGCGTTGACCGGTGAAAAGGCGTTAGGGCAGGTTAAAGAGTTTGCGGAGCACCGTCAGATAGTGACCGCACTGTGGCAGCGTTTTCTGGAACCTTGATTGGCGGGTAGGGCGTTTTTCATTAGCATCAGTAAAAAGCTAGCCTGATAACGACTGGCCTAAAACGGCTGCTCCCATATCAATCGTTTTAATCACAACAGTTCCCATAACAGCAGTTCCAATAAAAACAAGGACGACACAATGCGCACTCCTTTTCCTGTGCGGCCTCGCAGCGAGGTGGCTGGTCAATGATCGGTCAAATTTTAGCCACGCTGCTGCCGGTGTTTTTGATTGCCGGTAGCGGTGCCGCCTACGGGCGATTCCGCACTCCCGATATTCGCAGTTTAAATACCCTCAATATGGAGCTGTTTGTTCCACTGCTGGTGTTTGCCGTGCTAGCCGACCGCCAAGCGCCCCTGGCGGAGTACGCCTGGCTCGCCAGTGCTGCTGCGCTGGTGGTGTTGGGGTCAGGGTTAGTGCTGTGGCCGGTGGTGAAGTGGCTTGGGTTGGACAGTAAGGTCTTCCTGCCGCCAATGATGTTCAATAACTCCGGCAATATGGGGGTGCCGCTGCTGGTGCTGGCTTTTGGGCCGGAAGCGCTGCCAGCGGCGGTGGTGGTGTTTATCGTGGAGATGCTGCTGCACTTTTCGGTGGGGCTTTACATGCTGGACCCGCGCACTTCGCTGTGGCGGATGCTTAGAATGCCCATCGTGGCGGCCAGTTTGGCAGGGCTGCTGGTTAATGTAGGGGGCGTGCCGCTGCCGGGCTGGCTGCTGGAAGCCATGCATATGCTGGGTGGTGTGTGCATTCCGCTAATGCTATTTGCGCTGGGCGTGCGCCTGCTGGAAATCGACTTTAGCGACTGGCGAACAGGGCTACTGGGGGCGTTGCTTTGCCCGCTCTCTGGGCTGGTGATTGCGCTGCCGCTCATGTGGCTGCTGCCGCTGAATCCGTTGCAAACAGCCACCTTGTTAGTATTTGCCGCGTTGCCGCCAGCGGTATTGAATTACTTGGTGGCCGAGCAGTACAAGCTCGCCCCTCATAAGGTGGCGTCGTTGGTGTTGATCGGTAACTTGGGAAGTTTGATCGTCATGCCGCTAACGCTGGCGGCGGCCTTCGCCTGGATCCAGCCGCCGCCCTAACGGCGAGGCTCGTCTTTTACTTCGTAGCTACCTTCCAGAGCATCGTGCTGCCTAGATGGCTGATCGCCAGCGTAGCCGCCGCCAATGTCTTGAGCGTGATCGGCACGCATCTGCTCCATACGCTTTTTCATCTTATGGCGCACAAACGGCATCATCGCCCAGCCAATCAGCAGGAAAAATAGCCCCAGCACAACGCCAACAATCATCAGTGCGCCAAACGCTAGCCACGTCAACAGCAGTTTCAAGCTGCCCATTAGCCCATTTGGCTGCGTTTGTGCAGCACGGGCGCGCCACTGGTTAGCAGCTTGCCAAGCGGCATTGCGTTGGTCGCGATTCATCTGTGGCATGAAAGCCTCCATCGTTCGTTTGCCACTATTGGAACATAGCGGAGCGAGCAAGTTCACTGCTTCTTTTTGAGAGTTGAAACTAATATATCAGTTGGTGCTAATTTTTCTGTATTAAGCGCTTAACATGCGATTGCTAGCCTCGGATGTTAGGATTTAATTGAGCGCACTAAAATGAAGAGCCGTGTTTTTATAAATCCACGCATTTATTAACCAGTATTTTCATTAACCAGGGTGGTGCTATGACAAATCATGGAGGGAAGTCGGTGTTTATCGCATCGGCAGTGATTATTTTCGGCTTAGTGATTGTGGGGGCCGCGTTTCCTGTCGCGTTTGGTAATGCTGCTGAGGCCGCCCTCACATCAATTACCGAGCTATTTGGCTGGTTCTATCTCTTCTCTGTATTTGGCTTTGTGGTGTTCCTGATTGGCCTGGCGCTCAGTAAATACGGCAAAGTACGTCTGGGACCCCAGGACAGTACGCCCAGCTACAGCTTTTTCTCATGGATCAGCATGCTATTGGCCGCAGGCTTTGGGGTAGGGCTGGTGTTTTACGGCATGGCAGAGCCCATGACGCACTACATTAACCCGCCTTACGGCGATGTCCCGGCAGAGAGCGAAGCGGCTGCACGCTACGCCATCCAGTACAGCTATTTTAATTGGGGAATTCACCAGTGGGCGGCATTCTCCGTGGTGGGTTTGATTATTGCTTACTTTCAGTTCCGTAAGGGGCAGGCGGGTTTGGTGTCTTCAGTGCTCTCGTCGGTCACGGCCAAGCACCCCCATGTGCGCCCCTACGCTTCCTGGTTAGATGTTTTTGCGGTGGTGGCTACCGTGATGGGGGTGGCGACATCACTAGGGCTTGGCGTATTACAAATGAATGGCGGTCTTAACGCGGTATTTGGCTTGCCGGAGAATGGGTTTTGGCAATTTGTCATTCTATTTGTGATGTTCTGCGCCTACATGGCATCTACTTGGTCTGGTTTGGATAAAGGCATTAAGCGCCTGTCTAACTTAAATATGGCGCTGTGTATCGGTTTGATGCTCTACGTGCTGTTCACCGGCCCGACCATTGCTATTTTGGAAACGATTACGCTAGGCATTGGCGACTATCTGCAGAATTTTATTGGCATGAGCCTGCGCATTTCACCCTATAGCGACAACCAGTGGGCTAGTAGCTGGACCATCTTCTACTGGGCTTGGGTGATTGCCTGGTCGCCCTTTGTGGGCACCTTTGTGGCACGTGTGTCTCGCGGGCGCACTATTAAAGAGTACGTATTTGGGGTGCTCTTTGTGCCGCCGCTTTTGGCGTGCTTGTGGATCGGCGTATTTGGTGGTGCAGCGCTTAACCTGGAGCTGAACGGCACCGATGTAGGCCTGGCTGCGGCCACCGAAGCAAACATCACCGGCGCCCTGTTTGAGATGTTTGATTTGATGCCGTTCTCGGGCGTGCTCTCCGTGTTGGCCATGCTGCTAATTTTTATTTTCCTGGTGACCTCAGCAGACTCCGCTTCGTATATTGTGGCGCAGATGACGGATAATGGTTCTATCAATCCACCACTCTATAAACGCGTGGTATGGGGCGTGCTGATCGCGGCGATTTGCCTTACGCTTATCGTGGCGGGTGGCCTTTCTGGCCTGCAGTCAGCGGCCGTGCTGTCAGCGCTGCCGTTTACCTTTATTCTGTATATGATGGTGATTGTGCTGGTACGCGAGCTGCGTGCGGATCGTAAAGCGATGCTGACCCAGCTCTACCGTCGCCACGGTGAGACCCCCGTGGGTGCTGATGCCTTTGAGGCGGAGCAGTTAGGGGAAGAGGAGCGTCTGCGCCGTGCGCCCAGCGTGGTCAATCGGCGTATTAATAGCTAAACAACGGCTTCGATAGAGGAAGCACCTATGGAAACTGCGTGCTAATGGCTCGACAGGGACGTCACGGGGCAACGCGAAGGCAGCCAAAAGGGGCTGCCTTCGACCGTTGGTTAGATCGGGTGGTCACCGTTGCGGTAGTCACTGCGATGGTGGTCGGCTTGTCAGCGGTCATTGCCCACTGGTTGCTGTGACGCTGTGACGTAGAGCCGATGGATGCCTACAACGCCCGATTACGCCGGGCGTTCGTGTATCTCAATGCGGTTCCTGCCGCGTCGTTTGGCATGGTAGAGCTGTTGATCTGCTTTGTTGAGCAGGTCATCAGGGCTAAGCGGCTGCTCAGGTGTTGTGGTGGCAATGCCCATGCTAGCCGTTAGGTGCGAATGAGTGCTGGAGTAGGCATGGGGAATAGCCAGTGACAGAATGGCTTGGCGCAGGCAGTTGGCAATATTCATCGCCTCATTGGCATCTTTGCCAGGCAGTACACAGATAAAGCGGTGCGTAATAAAAGGTGAATAAGTACTCAATGGCGAGCTCCAGCTCCTTGGCAAGATACTCCCCTGTGGCCCTCCCCGTCACAATCACATCAAGCAAGCCTGCGGATAAACGTGCCATGTTTTCCCGCTCAGTGGGCGCTCGCAACACGTTAATGCCTTTGCTCGCAACGTAATCTCCCACGGCATCCTCGCGGAAACTACCGACTTTCCATTCGTGTAACTCGCTAAGCTGCGTCAGCTCAAGCTGCCGTTCGGCGAGGCCAAAAGCAGACCATTCGTTAATTACAAGTGGCCCTACCCAGTGAAACTGCCGTTCTCTTTCAGCCGTACGGGTAGTGGAGTAGACGCAGTGATAGTCACGTAGCCTTGCTTCGGTGTAGGAACGTGCCCAGGGAAGTATCCGGAAGTTAGGTTTTGTACGCAAAGCCTTATCTGCTAATTTTACCTAGCAAAGTTAGAGTAACTTTGTATTTCTGTCACCTCTATTCTGTTAACGCTGTCTATAGCCGTGCGATGCGGCTAACTGATAGTCTTAGAACTCTTTTTAAGCGAGTGCTGATATGCCGTCTGCAACTGCTACGCCTGCCTCGTCCCCCTACGCTACGCGGCGCGAAATTTTCGGCTGGGCAATGTTTGATTTTGCCAATCAAGCCTACACGCTCCTCATTATTACCGTGGTATTTGGTGAGCTATTTACCACGGTGATTGTCGGTGAGCGGAACGATGGCTACCGCTTAGCGAACTTTTTATGGAGCTTGGCCTTAGCCATCAGTTATTTACTGGTGGTGATCAGCGCTCCCCTGTGTGGCGCCATCATGGATTACCGTGCTGAAAAAAAGCGCTTTCTTCTGTTTAGCTACATGGCTACGGTGGCAACCACGGCCATGCTCTACTTCGTTGAGCCCGGCTACGTGGTGTTAGGCCTTCTGTTAATCGTACTCTCAAACTACGCCTACTCCATGGGAGAGTCATTTATTGCCGCTTTTCTGCCAGAGTTAGGGCCGCCGGGTGCGCTGGGTAAAATTTCCGGCTTTGGTTGGGCATTGGGCTATATTGGCGGCCTATTGGCCGCAGGGTTTACGCTGATTGTGCTAGGAGAGGCAACGGCTGACAATTTTGAGCGTATTCGCTGGGTAGGACCTTTTGCAGCAGGGTTCTTTTTAGTGGCGGCGATTCCCACTTTTTTATGGCTGAAAGAGCGCGGCGTACCTAAACCCCATGGCGTTTCTTATCGGCAAATTGCCCAGCAGAGGATTTTGGGTACTTTTCATGAGCTGCGCTACTTCAAAGACTTAAGCGTTTTCTTAGTGTCACTTCTATTTTCGATGGCAGGCGTTTACATCATTATCGCTTTTGCTTTTATCTACGGGGCCCAGGTGATTGGCTGGGATGAGAGCGTGCGCAATATCATGTTTATTATTGTGCAGGTCACCGCTGCTGCGGGAGCCATCGGATTTGGGTTTTTACAAGATAAACTGGGCGCTAAACACACTTATCAAATGACACTTGCTCTCTGGGTTGCGGCTATTGTCGCGATCTGGGCAACTCCGGCGTTAACCGAGTGGCTCAATCAGCAGTTTGGGTGGCAGTGGCAGGCACAGCACTTGTTTTTAGTGGTCGGCTGCTTAGCCGGGTTGAGTTTAGGCTCTAGCCAGTCGGCCAGCCGCGCGCTGGTGGGTGTCTTTTCACCGCTGGAAAAATCAGCGGAGTTTTTTGGCTTCTGGGGCTTGGCAAACAAACTGGCGGGGGTGCTGGGCATCGTCATGTTAGGGGTGTTGCAAACGCTGATTGGCCTTCAAGCGTCTATTCTTTTATGTGTTGGGCTATTTATTGCAGCGATGCTAATTTGCGTAGGCGTCAATGAGCGCCGTGGCCGTGAGGCGGCAGTGGCCTGGAAAAGTTCTTGATGCCGTGAGGTGAATAATGGCAAGACACAGGCCACAGCAGGGCGGCATTGTGATGATGCTGCTATTTTGGGTGCTGTTAATGGCGGTAGGAACGTGGTGGATTCAGGGCGGTCTTGACGACATGCTGCACCCTAACGTGAACATCATGAATACCTCCCCAGACAATGGCCCGGTAACACTAAAGCGTAACCGAGCAGGCCATTTTGAAGCACCGGGTCAGATCAACGGTGAGCCTGTGACGTTTTTGTTGGATACAGGCGCCACTTATGTAGCGGTGCCTAGTGAGCTAGCTAAAAGGCTAAGCTTAGCGCCAGGGCGTCGTGCTTGGTTTAACACCGCCAATGGCCGTGTCGAGGGTAATCTGACTCAGCTAGATGAAGTAGTGCTGGGCGGTATTCAGATGAACAACGTGCAGGGCTCTATCAGCCCCGGCATGGAGCGCGATACGGTGCTGCTTGGGATGAGCTTTTTAAACCAGCTAGCGATTGAGATTCGCGGCGGGGAGATGGTGCTGCGCTTGCCAGAGCCTTAGGGCGACTTGTGCGCACTGCAGTCATGTGCTTAGCTGAAGACTCATGGATGCCAACACGCTAAGGAGTTGCTATGGGTATTGAAGTCGGTGGTTTGCTCGGTCTTATTTGGCTCATCATTGTGGTATGGGCCATCGTTAAAGTGGCAAAAAGCTCGGCTAGCGGGCTTGCCAAATTGCTATGGATTATCGCGCTACTGGTGTTTCCCCTGGTGGGGTTGATTGCTTGGTTCCTGTTCGGCCCCAAGGGATAGCCATCTTAACCATGAAGGCGTACATGAAGGCGTATTAAAAAGGCAGGCCTCGACAGGCCTGCCTTTTCTTTATATGCGCATCGTTAATCGAGCGAATCGTTGCTTTCGCTGGGCGGCGCTTTGTAGTGCCCGGGAATTTTTAACTTCTCTCCGTTGGGCAGGTCGCGCACTTGCGTTGGTACATAGACACGCTTAATGACACTTTTGGCTTTGCCATCTCCCATGGCGATCTCCTCCTGTCCGATTGTCGACAGTTCGCCACCTCACATTAGCGCTTGGTGGTGGAAGAATCAAGTTGCTCAAGACGCCCTCTAACTAGGATGCATACGCAACGCTAATCAAGGGGCAGGCGTTTGCAAGGTTTTAAGGTATCCTGGAAGCTATCCACAACCTGCTTTTGCACAGGGTGAGCGGGTGATAACACAAACTGCCTAAGCGGAGTGAAGAAAAAGGATGGTAGATCATTTGGAACAGCAGTTTCAAGCACTTGGGGCGCAGGAATCGGTAACTCCCGACTACCCTGACCAGGATCATGTGCTGATTATTGAAGATGATCAGCGCTTGGCCGAGCTCACCCGCGATTATCTGGAAGCAAACGGCTTTCAAGTGACGCTAGAAGCGGATGGTGCCAAAGGCGTAGATCGTATTTTAACGCTGCAGCCGGATCTAGTGATTTTGGATCTGATGCTACCCGGTGAAGATGGTTTGGCCATTTGCCGCCGCGTGCGGCCCAACTTTGCTGGCCCCATCATGATGCTGACTGCCCGCACTGATGACCTTGATCAAGTGCTCGGGCTAGAAATGGGCGCGGATGACTATGTGCCCAAACCGGTGCAGCCCCGCGTGCTGCTAGCCCGTATGCGTGCGCTTCTGCGTCGCGCGGACGCGCCAGCCCCCGATGGTGAAATGCGCCTTAAGTTTGAGAACCTGGAGATTGATAACGCCACGCGGGAAGCCTGGCTCTCCGGTGAGCGTATCGACCTGACCAGCGCAGAATTCGACCTGCTGTGGCTGCTAGCGCGTAATGCTGGCCGTGTGCTGACCCGCGAAGAGATTTTCAGCGACTTGCGAGGCATTAAATACGACGGCCAAGACCGCTCTATTGATGTGCGCGTATCGCGTATTCGCCCAAAAATTGGCGACGACCCTAACCAGCCGCACCGTATTAAAACCGTGCGCAGTAAAGGCTATCTGTTTGTTAAAGACAGTTAAACAAGAGAGGTCGCCTAATGCGGCGAGTGCTTAGCCACGGCTCGTTTTTACGCTTCTACCTACTGCTGGGCCTAGCGCTGTGCGTGGTGTTTTTTATTGCGCTAGGGGGGCGTTCTTTTATAGAGCAGGTGCGCCGGGAAGATTATCGCGAACAGCTCGCCGCGCTGCCTATGTCATTAATGACACAGCAGCTTGCCAGCGTGCCCATAGATGAGCGTGAAACACTGTTAGGCGATTTTTCCGAGCAGCTAGGCATGCAGCTGGTGCTGCGCGACATGAACGACGCCCAGTTAGGCTATTTCGAGCGGTCGCGAATTGAGCGGGGCGCGGTGTTAGTGGCAGAAGAGCCTTGGCAACTGCGCCAGCGGCTGCCCACGGCTAACACCAGCGGGGAGCTATGGGTGCTGGAAGCCACGTTTGACGCTTGGAGCGAACGCCAGTGGCAGGGCAGCATGGTTTTACTGGGGGAGTGGCTCTCTGCGATGCCCAGTGAAGAGAGGCTTGATGCTCTCGCTCAGCTTCGCCCCGGCAGTTGGCCGCTAAGCCTGTTGAATGCACTACCCGATGACTTAACCACCGAACAGCAGTTTCAGCTAGCGCTCGGGGGTGTGATAACCCGGCTAGTGACAGACAAGCTATCGATTACGCTACTTTATCAATTGCCTAATGCCTCGGGAGAGGCCGACCAGTGGCTTCAGGCTGGGCCTATCTCCCGAGGCGATACGCTGCCGCGCAATTTGCACTTGCCGCTGCTCGTGGCGCTGATGGTCGTGCTAAGCCTGATCATTTATCTAATTATGCGCAGCATCGAGTCGCGCATGGCGCGGCTAGAGCTGGCGGCAACCCGTATTGCCAGTGGCCGGTTGGAAACCCGCGTCAAAGTGGAAAGCGGCGACTTTCTGGGGCGCTTGGGGATGGCCTTTAATGGCATGGCGAACCAAGTGCAGAGCCTACTGCGTGGTCAGCAAGAGATGATTCGCGCTGTCTCCCACGAGCTACGCACTCCGGTGGCACGCATCCGCTTTGCGGTGCAGATGGTCGAGGACATGACCGATCAACCCGCCATTCAGCGTCAGCTCCAGGGTATTGATGCAGATATTGCTGAACTGGATGAGTTAGTGGACGAAATTTTGACCTATGCGCGCCTAGGTGGCGAAACGGTCAATGGCGCAGAGCTGGAAATGGCGTTGGTGGAGTGCCGGTCTATGGCGGAGCGGGTGATTGATACGCTAGCACCGCTGCACAGCGGGCAGACCTTAACCCTGGTGCCGGGGCCTGATATTGAGCTGTTGGCAGAGCCGCGCTACCTGCAGCGGGCACTACAAAACCTAGTGGGCAATGCTTGCCGCTACGGCAAATCTCAAGTGGTGATTCGCCTGTGGGATGAGCCGCGCTTAGTGCGTATAGATGTAGAAGATGACGGCCCAGGCATTCCCTTCGATGCCCGAGCCGATATCTTCAAACCCTTTGCGCGCCTGGACGATAGCCGCGCCCGCAGTTCTGGTGGCTACGGCCTTGGTCTCTCGATTGTGCAAAAAATCATGGCAGGCCACGGTGGTAGCGTCACCGTAGATAGCAGCCCTGCGCTGGGCGGCGCACGCTTTACGCTGCTGATTCCTCGTCGCGATTCGCCGGTTTAATTCCTGACAGCACCGCAAAGGAGGTCTCCTTGGCGGTACGCAAAAAGTCCTGCATCCACGGCGCTTCCGCCGACTCCTCACGAATAGCGGCATAGAGCGTGCTCCAGATGCCGTGCTCGCCTAGCTTCACCGCGCTGACGTAGTCGCGCTCTAAATACTCCGTGAGCGCCCAGTTGGGCAGCGCACATACGCCGCGGCCACTGGCCACCAGCTGCATCATCATAATCGTCAGCTCTGCGGTGCGAATCTCTTTAGGGCGCACGTTGGCTGGGGCCAAAAATTGGGTGAAGACATCCAGGCGCGACTGCTCCACTGGGTAGGTGATCAGTGTCTCCTCGGCCAGCGCGCTAGGCTCAATATAGGGTTGGCCCGCAAAGCTGTGTTGCCGGGCAACCGCTAGCAGCCCCTCATAGCGAAACAGCGGCACGTAGTGAACGCCTTCCAGCGGCTGAGGGTCGGCGGTAATGACTAAATCCAGCTGCTCACGGGCCAAGGCAGGCAGCGGGTCGAAATGGTGCCCGCTGGGAATATCGATCTCCACTTCCGGCCAGTGGTCGCGGAAGTAATCCACCGTGGGCATGAGCCACTGAAAGCAGCTATGGCACTCGATGGCCATGTGGAGCCGCCCCTGCTCGGTGCCCGCTAATCGGGCCAGGTCCCGCTCCGCTTTGCGAACTTCCGGCAAAATCTCATCGGCCAGCGCCAGTAGCCGAAGCCCTGCCCGCGTGAATTCTACCGGACGGGTCTTGCGCACAAACAGCGCGCTATCCACGCGACTTTCTAGATCTTTCAATTGGTGTGAGAGGGCCGACTGCGTTAAGTGCACCCGCTCAGCGGCTTCTACCAGCGAGCCAGTTTCGCGTAGGGCCAGCAGCGTGCGCAAATGGCGTAATTCAATCATTGTGAGTGTTTTTCATGTTTGATATTAAAATCTTTAGTTTGATTCACGTTTATGCGGCACTCAAACTGTGTGAAATCATTCACGTTGGAAGGAATCATCATGACAGTTTCTCATATTCTCGGCTATCCCCGCATTGGCGCTCAGCGCGAACTGAAAAAAGTCACTGAAGCTTACTGGAAGGGCGACGTTAGCCGTGACGAACTAGAAGCCGTTGGCCAAGCGCTACGGCTTGCCCACTGGCAAACCCAGCAAGCCGCGGGCTTGGATATGGTCAGCGTGGGTGATTTCGCATTTTATGACCAAGTGCTAAACGTTTCCGTAATGCTGGGCGCGGTGCCTAGCCGCTTTCAAGCCCAAGACGAGGTAAACGCAGGCCACGTCGACCTGGACACCGCCTTTCGCATGGCCCGTGGCCGCGCGCCAAGCGGTACCCCGGCGGCCGCCTGCGAGATGACTAAATATTTTGATACCAATTACCACTACCTAGTGCCTGAGCTTCATCCAGGGCAGACATTTACCTTAGCCTCTACGCGGCTGTTTGACGAGGTAGATGAAGCTCTAAAAGCGGGCTTTACGCCTAAAGTAACGCTGACCGGGCCGCTGACATGGCTATGGCTAGGCAAAACCAAGGGCAGTGAGTTTGACCGTCTTGAGCTTCTTGATAGCGTACTGGATGTTTACAGCGAGACGCTTTCCCGCCTAGCGACTCAGGGTATTGAGTGGGTGCAGCTAGACGAGCCTGCGCTGGTACAGGATTTGCCACTGGCCTGGCAGCAGGCCTACGAGCGTGCTTACCATCGCCTGCAGTCGGCCCCGCTGAAGCTGCTGGTGGCCACTTACTTCGGCGCGCTGGGCGACAATCTTTCGCTCACCACGCGGCTACCGGTAGAGGGCCTACATATTGATGCCGTGCGTGCTCCTGAGCAGGTGGAGAGCGTGATTGATCGGTTAAGCCCGCATCAGGTGCTCTCGGTAGGTTTAGTGGATGGTCGGAATATCTGGCGGGCCGATTTGGCAGCACTGCGTGAGCGCCTGCTGCCGCTGAAAGTGCGGTTGGGCCAGCGGCTGTGGCTCGCGCCTAGCTGCTCGCTGCTTCACGTGCCGGTCGACCTGCGTCAAGAGACCGAGCTGGACGCTGAGCTGGTGAACTGGCTGGCGTTTGCTCGCCAGAAGCTGGATGAAGTGGTCACGCTGGCGCGACTGATTGATAACCGTGCTACGCCGGAAGACGAGCAGCGTTTGAGCGAGGCAACCCGCGCCTTGGATACGCGCCGGGAGTCGACGCGTATTCACCAGCCTGCGGTGAGCGAGCGGCTAGCCGCTATCACGTCTCAGGATAGTCAGCGTCAATCGCCCTATGCCCAGCGTGTGCAGGCCCAGCGCAGGCTGCTGGCACTGCCGCTGTTCCCCACCACCACGATTGGCTCGTTCCCACAGACGGATGCCATTCGTGCCGCACGTCGTGCTTTCAAGGCCGGTGAGCTAAGCCAAGCGAACTACGAAGCGCGGATGCGCGAAGAGATCGCCTACGCGGTGGAACGCCAGGAAGCGCTTGGCTTGGACGTACTGGTGCACGGCGAAGCCGAACGTAACGATATGGTGGAGTACTTTGGCGAGCAGCTCGACGGTTTTGCGTTTACCCGCTTTGGCTGGGTGCAGAGCTATGGCTCCCGCTGTGTGAAACCGCCGATTATCTTTGGTGACGTGACCCGCCCCACGGCGATGACCGTACGCTGGAGCGAGTACGCCCAATCGCTGACCGAAAAGCCGATGAAAGGCATGCTCACCGGGCCGGTGACGATCTTACAGTGGTCGTTTGTGCGTGACGACCAGCCCCGCGCCACCACCTGCCGCCAGATCGCCCTGGCGCTGCGCGACGAAGTGTGTGACCTGGAAAAAGCGGGTATCCATGTGATTCAAATTGACGAGCCAGCGCTGCGGGAAGGGCTGCCGTTGCACCAGAGCGAGTGGCAGCGCTATTTGGATTGGGCTGTTGAGAGCTTCCAGCTAAGCGCGGCAGGCGTGGCCGACAGCACTCAGATTCATACCCATATGTGCTATTCAGAGTTCAACGACATCATTGGCGCCATTGCCGCGCTGGATGCCGATGTGATCACCATCGAGACGTCGCGCTCAGATATGCAGCTGCTGGATGCGTTTCAGGACTTTGCCTACCCCAATGAAATTGGGCCGGGCGTCTACGATATCCACACGCCAAATATTCCCGAGGTGGAGTGGATGGTGGCACTGATGGAGAAAGCGCTGGAGAAAATCCCGGCCGAACGTCTATGGGTCAACCCGGATTGCGGATTGAAAACCCGTGGATGGGCCGAGGTAGAGCCTGCCCTGGCCAATATGGTGGAGGCCGCTGAGCAGCTGCGTCAGCGCTACGCTTAAGCCAGGTGGGTTGCTCGGCTGCTATTAACCCCGCTACTAAGTGCAGCGGGGTTTTTGCATTAGCTCTTAGAGGCGTAAGCGTACAGCAGGGTTTCCTGAGCGCTGATCGCGTCGCCGCTGCCGGGGTCCTGTAGCTGGTAGCTGCCGTCGCTTTGCAGTAGCCAGCTCTGGCAGTTATCCACCAGGTAGGTCTCCAGGTCTTTGCGAACGCGGGTGGCGAGTTTCTTATCCAGCAGCGGGAAGCAGGTCTCTACCCTGTGGAACATATTGCGCGACATGAAATCCGCGCTGGAGCACCAGATTTCTGGCTTGCCGTCGTTATGGAAGTGGAACACCCGGGTGTGCTCGAGGAAGCGGCCAATGATCGAGCGTACGCGAATGTTGTCGGATACGCCGGGGATGCCCGGCTTCAGGCAGCACATGCCGCGAATGATCAGATCGCACTCCACGCCCGCTTGAGAGGCGCGATATAGCGCTTTGATCAACTTGGGTTCGGTCAGCGAGTTGCACTTGATGATGATATGGCCGCGTTTCCCTTTACGTGCCACCTGGGCTTCCCGATCAATCATCTCGACTAAGCGCTCGTGCAGCGTAAAAGGCGCATGCAGCAGCGTATCAATCTTGCGTGCCCTGCCCATGCCCGAGAGCTGCTGAAAGACTTTATGCACGTCGGCACAAAGCGCCTCGTTGGCGGTAAGCAGGCTGTAGTCGGTATAGAGCTTGGCGGTTTTTGAGTGGTAGTTGCCGGTGCCCAGGTGCGCATAGTGGCGCAGCTCACCTTTTTCACGGCGCACGATGTGCAGCATCTTGGCGTGGGTCTTGTACGCCATAATGCCGTAAATCACGATAGCCCCTGCCTCCTGCAAGCGCGAGGCCAGTTGCAGGTTATCCGCCTCGTCAAAGCGTGCCCGCAGCTCAATCACCACCGTCACCTCTTTACCCTGACTAGCAGCGTCGACCAGCGCGCTGACGATGGGGGAGTCTGAGCCGGTGCGGTAAAGCGTTTGCTTGATGGCCAGCACATCCGGGTCCCGGGCGGCTTCCCGCAGCAAATCCTCAATGGGAGAGAAAGACTGGAAGGGGTGGTGCAGCAATATATCGCTTTTGGCGATGGCGCTAAATAAGCTGCCGCCTTTCAGCGCTTTGGGCACGCTGGGGGCAAACGGGCGGTAGAGCAGCTCGGGACGGTCCACATCGCCCAGCACTGCCATCATGCGGGTCAGGTTTACGGGCCCCTGAACGCGATAAAGATCACCGCTCTCCAAGTCAAACTGGCGCAGTAGGAAGTTGGTCAAATCGTCCGGGCAGTTGTCGGCGACTTCCAAACGCACGCCGCTGCCGTAGCGCCGGGCCAGCAGCTCCCCACGCAGGGCCGAGGCAAGATCGGATACCTCTTCAGGATCAACGGTCATGTCCGCGTTGCGGGTCAGGCGGAACTGGTAGCAGCCCCGCACGCGCATGCCAGGAAAGAGCTCTTCGGCATGGGCGTGAATCATTGACGATAAGAATACGTACTCAGAGAAGCCATCGGCGCAAAGCTCCTTGGGCAGCGCCATTAGGCGCGGCAGCGAGCGTGGGGCGGGCAGAATCGCCATGCCGCCCGCTCGGCCAAAGGCATCTTTGCCTTCAAGTTCGACAATAAAGTTGAGGCTCTTATTCACCAGCCGTGGGAACGGGTGTGATGGGTCCAGGCCAATGGGGCTAATCACCGGCATGATTTCGTTATCGAAAAAGTCCCGCACCCAAGCTTTTTGAGCGTCGGTCCACTGGTCGCGGCGGCGGAAACGCAGCCCCTGGGCTTCTAGTGCAGGCAGTAGCGTGTCGTTGAGGATCTCGTACTGACGGGCAATCTGTTGGTGAGCAATCTCGGAAATCTCAGCCAGCACGGCTTTGGGCAGGCGGCCATCAGCAGCGGTGGTGTCATCGCCCAAGGCCATTTGATGTTTTAATCCCGCCACACGAATCTCGAAAAACTCATCCATGTTGGAGGAGAAAATCAGCAGGAACATTAGCCGGTTGAGCAGTGGGTGCGCATCGTCTAACGCCTGCTCTAATACACGAATATTAAACTGTAGGTGAGAAAGCTCGCGGTTAAAGTAGAGCTGCGGATCGTCAAGGTCAGCTTCAGTATGTGACTCTTTTGCTTGAACCCCGGTGGGTGTGCGGTTAATACGCAGCGGTGCAATATCGGCTTCGCCGCTCATTTGCTCATTGGGCGGTACTGGTAATGCTGGCGTGGAATCTATAGCGTTGTCGTCCATGGTTGCCCCCCGCGGTAGTGGCTCGTACTCATCATAGCGTTTTAATGTTTATTAGGGTGAGTATGCAGGGGGAAGATGACAAATAGGTGTCACCGATTTGTCATCTTAATGGCATAAATGAGGGTTAACGCTGCAGCAGGCGAGCGGCCTCTAGGGCAAAGTAGGTCAAGATGCCGTCGGCCCCAGCGCGCTTAAAGCACATCAGCGACTCCAGAATCACTGGCTCCGCTTCTAGCCAGCCGTTATCGAACGCTGCACGGTGCATGGCGTACTCACCGCTGACCTGGTAGGCAAAGGTAGGCACTTGGAACTCGCTTTTCACTCGGCGTACCATATCCAGGTAGGGCATGCCCGGTTTGACCATGACCATGTCGGCACCTTCGGCAATGTCCATGGCCACTTCGTGCAGCGCTTCATCGCTGTTGGCAGGGTCCATCTGATAGGTGCGCTTGTCCGCTTTGCCCAGATTGGCGGCTGAGCCGACCGCATCGCGGAAGGGGCCGTAATAGTGGGAAGCATACTTGGCGCTGTAGGCCATAATGCGCACGTTATGCAGATGCTCCTGCTCCAGCACTTGGCGAATGGCACCAATGCGGCCATCCATCATATCGGAAGGGGCCACTACATCGGCGCCTGCTTCCGCGTGGGAGAGCGCTTGTTTGAGTAACGTGTCGACGGTGCGGTCGTTTTGAACGTAGCCGTGCTCATCCAGAATACCGTCCTGGCCGTGACTGGTGTAAGGGTCCAGCGCCACATCGGTAATGATTCCCAGCTCCGGCAGTGCTTCTTTGAGTGCACGAACGGTGCGCTGCACTAGTCCGCTGGCGTTATAGGCCTCTTCGGCCAGTTCGCTTTTCTGCTCAGGGCCAATCACCGGGAACAGCGCCAGTGCGGGAATACCCAGCGCATAGGCTTCGCGGGCCTGCTCAATCAGCAGGTCAATCGAGAGGCGCTCGACGCCGGGCATGGAGGCCACCGCTTCACGCTGATTTTCACCTTCCAGAACAAATACCGGCAGGATAAGGTCGTTGGGCGTTAGCGTCGACTCTTGCATCAAGCGGCGCGAGAAGTCATCCCGACGCATACGGCGCATTCGGGTAGCGGGGAAGTGGCGTGGGCTTGAGGTATTCAACGGCTCTCTCCAGGCAATCGCATCGTGGGCGCCCCGTGTATCAGGGCTTGGTGGGAGTATATCAGGCATGCCGTACAGCGAAAGCCGCCTTGTGGCGGCAATAGAGACTGACTAAAGTGAGCCATTCAGCCACAGAGATGGCTTGGACAAGGAGATAGGTATGACGAAGCAGGTAGCAATCGTATTGGCGGGTTGTGGCGTGTTTGATGGCTCGGAAATTTACGAGACCACCCTGACGCTGTTACGCCTTGACCAGCTGGGGATCGGTTATCGCTGCTTTGCCCCGGATGTGGCTCAGCACCATGTGATTAATCACCTAGACCAAGCGCCGGTAGAGGGCGAAACCCGCAATGTGCTGCAGGAGTCTGCCCGTTTGGCCCGTGGTGATATTAGCCCGATTACCGAACTCGATTCTGATGAGTTCGATGCAGTGATCGTGCCGGGTGGCTTTGGCGTGGCCAAAAATCTCTCTGATTTTGCCATGCAGAGTGACAGCATGCAGGTGCTGGAGAGCGTCAAAGAGGCGTTAGCCGGATTTAAAGAGGATGCCAAGCCCATCGGTTTAATGTGCATTGCCCCGGTGATGGTTCCGCGCCTGTTGGGCGATGGCATTGCGGTCACCATTGGGCATGATCCGGGCGTCGCCGGGGCCATTAGCGCGATGGGTGGCCTGCATCGCAGCTGTGGCGTAGAAGAGATTGTGGTGGATCATGAGCATCGTGTAGTGACAACGCCAGCATATATGCTCGCTACGCGTATCAGTGAAGCCGCTACCGGTATTTTTAAGCTGGTAGACCGCATTGATGAAATGATGGGCTAAGTGTCAGCGCTTAGTAGGGGAAAAGCCTCTGTCATCCTGGGATGACAGAGGCTTTTTAGTACCGGGCACGCAGAGAGCTTACGACTCCTGATCTTCGGCGTCTGCTTCTGCGCGGCGCTTGCGGACCAAGCGGCCAAAGAGCAAACCAACCTCATATAAAAGATACATAGGGATTGCCAGCAGGCTTTGGGAGATAACATCCGGCGGTGTCAGTAGCATACCCACCACAAAGCAGCCTAAAACAATGTAAGGTCGCTTTTTGGAGAGACTCTCAACGGTTGTGGCACCAGATAAAATCAGCAGGAAGGTGGCAATGGGAATCTCAAAGGCCACCCCAAACGCAAAGAACAGCTTCAGTACAAAGTTGAGGTACTGGTTGATGTCGGTCATTACCGCAACGTTTTCCGGGCCGGTTTGGGTGAAAAACTCAAACAGCAACGGAAACACCACGTAGTAAGCAAAGGCCGCACCGGCATAAAACAACGCCACGCTGGATACTAAAATCGGTATGGCCAACATTTTTTCGTTGTCGTAAAGCCCTGGCGCGACGAAGGCCCAGGCCTGATGCAGCACAAAGGGGATAGCAATAAAGACCGCCACCACCAGGGTGAGCTTGAACGGCGCTAAGAAGGGAGAAGCCACCTCGGTGGCAATCATCTGTGAGCCTTCTGGGAGCAGCGACATCAGTGGGTCGGCCACAAAACTGTAGATGTCGTTCGCAAACGCGTAAAGCCCCAGAAACACCACCAGAATTACCACAATGGCCTTCATCAAGCGCGAACGCAGTTCGATGAGATGCTCAATGAGAGGCGCTTGGCTTTGGTCGTTATGCGGCTCCGGGGAATCGCCAGACATACTCATTGGTGGTTGCTATCCTTTTGATGATCGGCCTTGTCAGTGGGGGCTGGGGTATCTTCACGCACCGTTTGCAGCGCGTCGTCTAGCCGGGCACTGGCGCTTGCTACTCGCTGCTCGGTCGCTTGCTGATTAGCGGTCGCATTGCTGCTGGGCGAGGGAGACTCGGCAATGCTCTCCACGTCCTGCTTGGCTTTCTTCAAGCTATCGTCGAGCTTCTTCTGCTGCTCGTTCAGCTTTTGCCGCAGCTCTTCCGCTTCCAGTTGGGCGCTGATCTCACGCTGCATGCCGGATACCGTACGCTTGATCTTGCCGATCCATAACCCTGTCGTGCGAGCTGCTTTGGGCAGCCGCTCAGGGCCGAGCACCAGTAGCGCCACGATACCAATGAGCATGAGTTCAAGAAAGCCGATATCCAGCATGGCTTATTTGCGCTCTTCGTCGCGGTCGGCAGCGGCGCGTTTCTCTTCGGCTTGCACGTCGTAGGTGTTGCCCGCTTCTTCGTGGCTCACTTTCGCTTGAGGCTGGTCGGCATCTTTCTTGTCGCCTTCTTTCTCCTCGTCGTGCATGGCTTTCTTAAAGCCCTTCACTGCACCGCCAAGGTCGGTGCCCACGTTACGCAGTTTTTTAGTGCCGAAAATCAGGATGATAATGCCCAGAACAATCAGCAACTGCCAAATACTGATACCACCTAACATATGCATTTCCTCATTGGAGCAGGGTTAACGTTATGATCGGGACGCTTTTTCGTCGTGGCCAGAGACCCCGAACCGTCGAGCGAGCTCATCGAGTACTCGCTGGTGGTCGAGATCCAGATGCGACAGCATAACAAGGCTATGAAACCACAGGTCGGCCGTTTCAGCGATCAACACTTCACGGGCCTCGTCGCTGCCGTGCTCGGCATCTTTGGCCGCCAGCAGCGTTTCGGTGGCTTCTTCGCCGACTTTTTCGAGTATCTTGTTCAAACCCTTATGATGCAAGGAGGCAACATAAGAATCTTCTGGATTAGCGTGGCGGCGCTGCTTTAAAACCTCAGCAAGGGCGTCAAGCACAGGAACATGGTTAGCGTCGGTCATGGTGTTCTCTTTATCAATCGGCGGCGTCGTTTCGTCAAGTGATTGCATCGTATCAGTGCCAAAGCAGCAGGATTAAGCCGGCACCCGCAGCCGCGAGTATCGGCCAATCCTGAGTGGCAGCCCAACTACTGAGTGGCTGCCAAGCCAGCGCAATAGCGACGAGGGCCAAGCCAATGCGCAGCCGATGCTGGCGCTTACCTTGCTGACTCATTTGGCGGCGCATCTGGCTGATCGCTGTCACTTGCTGATGGCGCTGACGGTGCTCATGCTCCATGCGGCTAAGCGCCTGATGGGCAAGCACCGGTAGTTCGGGCAGTTGATGAGAAAGCGCCGGCGCTTGGCGCTTGAGGGACTCCCACAGCCCGCCAATGCCTGCCCGCTCTTTCATCCACTTCTCTAAATAGGGCTTGGCGGTGCTCCAAAGGTCCAGGTCGGGGTAGAGCTGGCGGCCCAGGCCTTCAATATTGAGTAGCGTCTTTTGCAGCAGCACCAATTGGGGCTGCACTTCCATATTAAAACGCCGAGCGGTCTGGAAAAGCCCGAGCAGCACCTGTCCAAAAGAGATGTCCTTGAGCGGCTTCTCTAAAATGGGCTCGCAAACTGTGCGGATAGCGGCGGCAAATTCGTTGGCGCGGGTGTTTTCACCTACCCAGCCCGATTCAATGTGCAGCGCAGCGACCTCGTAGTAATCCTGATGGAAAAACGCCAGCAGGTTACGGGCCAAGTAGTCCTGATCTTCCCGCGTCAAGCTGCCGACAATGCCGCAGTCAATCGCAATATATTGCGGGTTGTCTGGGTCATCGCAGTTCACAAAGATGTTGCCGGGGTGCATATCCGCATGGAAGAAGTTATCGCGGAACACCTGGGTGAAGAAAATTTCCACCCCGCGCTCGGCGAGCTTTTTCAAATTTGTGCCCCGTGCGATCAGGGTGTCTAAATCGGCGACCGGCACGCCGCGAATGCGCTCCTGCACCATGACGTGGCGTCGAGTGTAGGGCCAGTAAATGGTCGGCACAAACAGCAGCGGTGAGTCTTTGAAATTACGCTTGAGCTGCGAGGTATTGGCGGCCTCTTTGTAGAGGTCCAGCTCGTCGAACAGCGTCGCCTCGTAATCGCGGATTACTTCGACCGGCCGTAAGCGCCTAGCTTCAGGCACTTTGGAAAGCAGTTTGGCCACTTGGTACATCAAGCCCATGTCTTGACGCATGATGCGGTCAATGCCGGGGCGGATGATCTTGACCACCACGTCTTCGCCGCTGTGAAGTGTAGCGGCGTGGACTTGGGCAATTGATGCCGATGCCAATGGCACGCGATCAAAGGCGGCAAAGGCTTCTGCCAGCGTCATCTCCAGCTCGTTTTCTACCCGCGCGGCGGCTAGTTCGCCAGGGAAGGGCGGCACCTGATCCTGTAGGCGCTTCAGCTCGTCGGCGATATCTTCGGGCAGCAAGTCCCGGCGGGTAGAGAGCATTTGACCAAATTTAATAAAAATCGGCCCCAGCGCCTCTAGCGCCAAACGCAAACGCTCGCCGCGGCTACGCTGGCCCAGGGGCACTAGCTGCAGCGGCGACAGCTTCAGCAGCAAGCGCATCCATAGCGGTAGGCGTTCAGCGGGAATCAAAGTGTCTAAACGGTGCCGCGTGACGACCCAGACAATTTTAAACAGCCGCAGGCTCATCCGCGCTGCTCCTTAGGCGTTGATGGTTCCGCTGGCTGCGTGAGTCGCTTATGGAGACGGTTAAGTCGCGCTTCCAGACGGTCGGTGGCGATCTCAAGCTCGGTCAGGTGGTCGCGGAGCACGTCGCGCTGTTGGCGGCCGGGAAGCAGGCGAGCTTCCTCAAACACGTACTCCGATACGTCCTGCAGCAGCTCGTCTTTGGCACGCAGCCCCCAGCGGGCCGCACGTCGAATACCTTCCGCAAGCGAGTGAGCAGGCATGTCGCCTAGCCAGCGCGCCAGTTCGCTCTCCCAATCAATATCCAGATCGAACAGCAGATCGCGGGTCGCTTCCAATAGGTGGATGCGCCCGCGTACGGCCAGTTTGCCGTCGAACATCAGCCGCTCAATGGAAGCGCCGCTCAGCCATTCGGAGAGCGTTTCAGGCGTCAGTTCCACCACGGCATCAACGTCGGTCTCTTCCACCTCATCGCCATGTTGCAGATCAACGCCTGTCGCGTGGTAGCACAGAAGAAGCGCCAAATGAGGTTTCTCAAGCCGAACCAGCAGTCGACTGCCCGCTAGCGCCGCCAGCCGCGCAGGTGCGGCTGGATCGCGGGCAAGTAGAGCATTTAACGTGCGTTCACATCCGGCCAGCAGCAGGGTCGGGGTGATTAGCATGCTGACCTCTGGTGCCAGAGGATGATTGCTTGATGCTGCTGTGTCATAACTTGATGCCGCGGTGAAGGGCGACGATCCCGCCGGTCAGGTTGGTGTACTCGACCCGTTCAAGGCCCGCGGCTTCCATCATGCCTTTCAGGGTTTCTTGATCCGGATGCATGCGAATTGATTCGGCTAAGTAGCGATAGCTTTCGCCGTCACCCGCCACCAGCTCGCCCATTTTGGGCAGCAGGCGGAAAGAGTACTCATCGTAGGCCTTGGAGAGCAGCGGGTTGTTGGGCTTGGAGAACTCCAGCACCAGCAGGCGGCCGCCTGGCTTGAGTACCCGTGCCATAGAACGCAGCGCGGCATCTTTATCGGTGACGTTACGCAAGCCGAAGGCAATGGTAATACAGTCGAAGCTGTTATCCGGGAAGGGTAGGCACTCGGCGTTGGCTTGAACGTACTCCACGTTGCCACCTACGCCGTTATCCATCAGCTTGTCGCGGCCAACGCGTAACATGGAGGCATTGATGTCGGCCAAAACGACTTTGCCACGCGGGCCAACTAAGCGGGAGAACTTTAGGGTGAGATCGCCCGTGCCGCCAGCGATGTCCAGCACATGGTGCCCTGGGCGAACGCCTGCACGCTCAATGGTGAGTCGTTTCCAGACCCGGTGAATGCCCATGGACATCAGGTCGTTCATCACGTCATAGCGGGCGGCCACTGAGTGGAATACATCGGCCACGCGAGAGGCTTTCTCGTCGACCGGCACTTCTTGGTAGCCGAAATGGGTAGTGCGTTTTTCGGTGGGGCTCATGGGGCTTTAGCTCCCGAGTTCGAGGCGGTAGTTGTCGACCGTTAGGTCATCGCAATAAGTAGTTGGCAACATTGTAGCCTTCCCGACCCCGGCTTGTCTGCGCTTCACCTGGGGCACCGCGTCACAGCTGCTTGAATTGAATGCCCGCAGGCTCGCGGGAGGCCCCTGCCTCTTCCAAGCGTTTGAGATAGTTCTGCCAATAGGCATCTTGATGTGTGGCAAGGTCAAACAGGTAGTTCCAGCTAAACAAGCCGCTGTCGTGACCGTCATCAAAGTGCAGTTTGAGCGCGTAGTTACCGGCCTGGGTAATATTTTGCAGGCCGACTTCCTTTTTACCGACTTGCAGAACGGCCGTGTCACCGCCGTGGCCGCGCACTTCAGCTGAAGGGGAGTAAACCCTTAAAAATTCAACGGGTAGTCGATAGGTGTCACCGTTGGCATAGCCAAACTCCAGCTCGCGAGCCTGCTTATGGTAGTGAACCCGTGTGGGTGTCGGGGCGTTCATAAATACGGGAACCTCGTGACGATAAGTAGCAAAAGCAGCCTGCCCGCAAAGCGGACAAGCTGCCGGTGGCTATACCGATACTAGCGCTTACAGAATATAGCGCGACAGGTCTTCGTCGACCGCCAGTTCGCCTAGCTGAGCGTTGACGTAGTCAGCGTCGATGACCAAGGGGCTATCCATATCACCACCCTTGAACGAAGCCTCTTCCAATAGGCGCTCTAGCACAGTGTGCAGGCGGCGAGCACCGATATTCTCGGTGCCTTCGTTCACTTGCCAGGAGATTTCGGCAATGCGCTCAATACCGTCCGGGGTGAACTCAAGATCCAGCCCTTCAGTTGCCAGCAGCGCTTGGTACTGCTTGGTCAGTGAGGCAGAAGGCTCGGTGAGAATCCGCTTGAAGTCGCCCGGCGTTAGCGCATCCAGCTCAACGCGAATCGGCAGGCGGCCCTGCAGTTCCGGAATGAGGTCTGAAGGGCGCGACAGGTGGAAAGCACCGGAAGCAATGAACAGAATGTGGTCGGTTTTGACCATGCCGTACTTGGTCGACACCGTCGAGCCTTCAATCAGCGGCAGCAGGTCACGCTGCACACCTTCCCGAGATACTTCGCCGCCGCTTGACTGGCCGCTGCCCTTGGCGACCTTGTCGATCTCGTCCAGGAACACGATGCCGTGCTGCTCGACGGCTTCCACGGCGCGGGCTTTGATCTCTTCTTCGTTGACCAGTTTGCCAGCCTCTTCATCACGTAGTAGCACCAGCGCTTCTTTCACGGTCACGCGGCGCTGCTCACGCTTCTGCTGGCCCATGTTGGAGAACAGGCTCTGCAGTTGGCTGGTCATCTCTTCCATACCCGGAGGGGTCATGATGTCGATGCCTTGGCCGTGGGAGGAGATCTCAATATCGATCTCTTTATCGTCAAGCTGGCCTTCACGCAGCTTTTTGCGGAAGGTCTGACGAGTGCTGCTATCTTCGCGGGGCTTATCTTCCTGGCCTCGGGGCGGCGGCAGCAGGGCGTCGAGTACACGGTCTTCAGCGGCGTCTGCGGCGCGGTGGCCAACTTCTTCTTTGGCGTACTCGCGGACCATCTTGATCGCCGCTTCCATCAGGTCGCGGATAATCGACTCGACGTCGCGGCCCACGTAGCCCACTTCGGTGAACTTGGTGGCTTCTACCTTGATAAACGGCGCACGGGCCAGCTTCGCCAACCGGCGGGCAATTTCGGTTTTACCCACGCCGGTGGGGCCAATCATCAGAATGTTTTTCGGCGTAACTTCCGGGCGCAGCTCGTCGTCGAGCTGCATACGACGCCAGCGGTTACGCAGGGCAATAGCCACTGCGCGCTTGGCATCTTGCTGGCCGATAATGTACTGATCCAGCGCATGGACGATTTCGCGGGGTGTCATCTGGGTCATTAAAGTGGCCTCAACGTTCGTTGATGTTCAGCTCTTCGAGCGTCACGTGGTGATTGGTGAATACGCAGATGTCACCAGCGATGGCGAGGGATTTTTCGGTAATCTCGCGAGCGGACAGCTCAGTATTTTCGAGCAGTGCGCGGGCGCTGGCCTGGGCAAAGTTGCCGCCTGAGCCAATCGCAATAATGCCGCGCTCTGGCTCAACCACATCGCCGTTACCGGTAATAATCAGCGAGGCGCTGTGGTCGGCCACGGCCAACAGGGCTTCTAAGCGGCGCAGCGCGCGATCGGTGCGCCAATCTTTGGCGAGTTCGACGGCGGCTTTGGTCAAATGGCCTTGATACTTTTCGAGCTGCGCTTCGAAACGCTCGAATAGGGTAAACGCATCGGCGGTGCCACCGGCGAAACCGGCCAACACCTTGCCGCGATACAGACGACGTACTTTGCTGGCATTGCCTTTCATGACGGTGTTGCCGAGGGAAACTTGTCCATCGCCCGCTAGGGCAACCTGGTTACCGCGGCGAACGGAAACAATTGTGGTCATGGAGATAACTCCTTGGGGGAGACGCGCTCCCGATGACTGATCGGCCGCAGCGAGCGGCCGTATAAAAAGCGATTCCCAACAAAATGCGGGCGGCTGATAAAAAATCAACCGCCCGCAAGCGAAAGCCATCAGATAAAGCGTGCCTGGCGCAGCCCAGCACGCTGTTAGTTAGTTCTGTAGCTGTATCAGCAGCGGCTCAATGCCTTGTGTGCTCATTAAGTCCTGAGCGCGGTTGAGCTCGCGGGTGTCGTCGTAGGGGCCAACCTGAACCCGGTGCCAGGTATCACCGTTGGCCTGCACTTCGCTGATCTGCGCTAGCAGGCTTAGGTTACGCAAACGACTGCGCAGCTGTTCGGCATCGCTAATCTCACGAAACGAAGCGGCTTGCAGCATATAGCGGCTGGGCGTGCTATTGCTGGCCGCGGGTGCCTGCTGAGCGGCAGCGGCCTGCTCGTTGGGGCGCGTGTTGGCGGCAATCACCTGAGCAATGGGGTCGTCAGCAGGCGTGCTGGTGGCGGTTTCTGTGCTATCGGTTGCCGTATCGCTTGCGTCTGCATCACTGGCCGTTACGGTCGGGGGCGTGACGGTCGAGGGAATCGCTCCGCCGGGGGCGATGACTTCGGTTTCAGGCAGCAGCGTGTAGAACTCGAACGTAGGCATGGAGGGCTCGGTGGGCGTTTCGGTTTGCCGCGCTGCGCTGCGCTCATCGCTACCCGCGGGTTTTGGCAGTACCGTCGCCTGAGGAACCTCCTGCTGATCTTGCCAGGGAGCAGTGCCGTGCTGGTGCTGGGCGAGGAAAAAACCAGCGGCGACCCCGACAATCCCCCACAGCCAGCCGGGAATGCGTAGCCCGCCCCCAGAGCGGCGGGCGGACTTACGCTGCGACGTGGCTCCACGGCGGGTGGGCTTAGTGCGCGGGCTGGCCATGAACTACATCTCCTCGGGTGCGCTAACACCCATAAGGTCCAGACCATTGCGCAGCACTTGGCGGGTTGCCAGGCCCAGGGCTAGGCGAGTGTTGCGCAGCGTGTCGTCGTCGACCATCACTTTGACCGCGTTATAGCAGGTGTGGAAGTCACCGGCTAAATCCAGTAGGTACTGGGCAACCTGCTGAGGCTCGCGGTTTTTCGCAGCGTGCTCAACCACTTCTGGGTAGCGAGCCAAGCGGTTAAGAACGGCTTTTTCCTGGTCGCTATCCAGTAGCGCTAAATTGGCCATGGCGACGCTGTGGTCAAACGGTTGGCCGGCATCTTCGGTTTTACGCAGCATGCTGCATACCCGCGCATGGGCGTACTGCACGTAATACACCGGGTTGTCGTTTGACTGCGAGCGCGCTAAATCAATGTCAAAGGTCAGCTGGGAATCAGCGCGGCGAGCGGCGAGGAAGAAGCGCGTTGCATCACGGCCCACTTCATCAATCAAATCGCGAATAGTGACGTAGCTGCCCGCGCGTTTGGACAGTTTTACCTCAACGCCTGAGCGGGTCACCATGACCATTTGGTGCAGCACGTAATCGGGCCAGCCCTGTGGGATACCCACTTCCAGCGCCTGCAGGCCTGCGCGTACGCGCGTGACGGTGGAGTGGTGGTCAGCACCCTGTTCATTGATCACGGTTTTAAAACCGCGCTGCCATTTGTTCAGGTGGTAGGCGACGTCGGGCAGGAAGTAGGTGTAACCCCCTTCGCGCTTGCGCATTACGCGGTCTTTGTCATCGCCAAAGTCGGTGGTGCGCAGCCACATCGCGCCATCTTTTTCATAGGTGTGGCCGTTGGCGACCAGCTTCTCGACAGTGGCGTCGACATTGCCTTTTTCGTAAAGCGAGGACTCCAGGAAGTAGACGTCAAACTCAACGCCAAAGGCTTTAAGGTCTAAATCCTGCTCGCGGCGCAGCCAGGCAACGGCAAAGGCTTGAATGGCATCTAAATCATCCGCATCCGCTTTAGCCGTTACTTCGCGGTCATCGGCGGTGACCGTTTTACCCGCCATATAGTCGTTGGCGACATCCACGATGTACTCGCCGCGGTAGCCATCTTCCGGCCAGCTGGCATCGTCGGGGCCGAGGCCTTTGGCACGAGCCTGAACGGAAAGCGCTAGGTTCTTAATCTGAGCACCCGCGTCGTTGTAGTAGAACTCGCGGGTCACGTCGTAGCCCGTGGCTTCCAGCAGGCGGCAAAGGCTGTCGCCAATCGCTGCACCGCGGCCGTGGCCTACGTGGAGCGGGCCAGTGGGGTTGGCAGAGACAAACTCCACCTGCACTTTCTCGCCTTTGCCGATTAGGCTGCGGCCAAAAGCATCGCCACTATCCAGCACCTGAGCAACGATTTGCGCAGCGGCGTCCGTGGCGGCAAAGAAGTTGATAAACCCAGGACCCGCAATCTCAGTTTTTTGAATGGCATCGCTGGCGGGCAGGGCGGCGACGAGGGTGTCGGCCAGCTCGCGTGGCTTCATGCCGGAAGGCTTGGCCAACATCAGTGCGAGGTTGGTGGCGTAGTCACCGTGGGCTTTGTCTTTCGTGGGGTCCACCTTAATGGTGGGTTTTAAATCGTCGGGCAGCACGCCTTGGTGCTTAAGCGCGTCAACCGCGCCTTCGAGCAGAGAAATAATCGTATCTTTCATTTAAATATCCGGATGTCGTCGGTGGCGGCGTGTGCATGCGCTCAGGTAACACAGCGGCAAAGCGGCCATTATCGGCAATTGGCGCGCAGTTTCAAAGCCGTATTCCCTTAGGATAGGACCTGCGTTGGATACAAGCCCTTACGGCTAGGCCAGGGTTTGTGGGTCGATATCAATCGACCAGCGCACTTTGCGCGCCTCTCGGTTGGCTTCTAACCACTGCACCAGCCAGTTAGCGGCGGCGTGGCGGTGGCTACGTTTGTCAGCGGTAATCATGACGTGGATGTGGTAGCGGTTTTGGCGACGCTCCATGGGGGCGGGTACGGGCCCCAGGCAGCGCACTGGCACATTGGCGTCCTTCAGCCACTGGCGTAGCGCCTGAGCGGCGTGCTGAGCCAGCGCAAGCGCCGCCTGCTCCTGTGGGCTTTCTACGCGTAGCAGCGCCATAAAACAAAACGGCGGCAGCTTGGCGATGCGGCGCTCTTCCAGCAGGTTGCGGGCCAGTGCGCCGTAGCCATGTTCGGCCAGCTGGCCTAGGTGTGGGTCATCCGGGTGGAGGGTTTGCACCAGCACGCGGCCAGGGTGAGCGGCGCGGCCTGCGCGCCCCGCTACTTGCTCCAATAGCTGTGCGCTGTGCTCTAGGGCGCGAAAATCCGCCGCGTACAGGCCGCCATCGGCATTAACGACCACCACTAAGGTGACATGCGGTAAATGGTGGCCCTTAGCGAGCATTTGGGTGCCCACCAGCAGGCAGGGTTCGCCGCGCTGAATCTCTTTGAGCACCTGCTCGAAGCTCTCTTTTTTGCGCGTGCTGTCGCGGTCAATGCGGTGAACGGTGGTGTCAGGGAACAGCCCTTGGAGTGTCTCCTCGGTACGCTCCGTGCCGCTACCCAGCGCACGCAAGTCGCCGCTGCCGCAGTCTGGGCAGGCATCCGGCAGGGCGCGGCGGCTGTCGCAGTGGTGGCAGGCCAGTAGCGGCGGCTGGCGGTGTAGCGTCATGCGCGCATCGCACTGGCCGCATTCGGCCATCCAGCCGCAGCTATGGCAGGCCAGGCTCGGCGCAAAGCCCCGTCGATTGATAAAAATGAGCGCCTGCTTGCCCGCCGCGAGGGTGCTTTTGATGGCTTTGATCGCGTTGGGCAGCAGCCCCCCTTGGCGGCGCTGATGACGCAGGTCGATCAGTTCCAGCTTAGCGGGCGGGTGACGGCTGGGCCGCTGAGTTAGCCGTAGGTGACGATAAGCGCCCGTAAGCGCCTGCTGCAGGCTTTCAAACGAGGGCGTCGCGCTGCCCAGTAATAGGGGAATGCCGTGATAGTGCGCCCTGGCAACGGCTAAATCTCTGGCGTGGTAGCGCAGCCCGTCGTGCTGTTTATAGGAGCCATCGTGCTCCTCGTCGACGATGATTGCGCCGGGGTTCGCCAGCGGGGTGAAAATGGCCGAACGGGTGCCGATGATCACCAGCGCACGGCCGTTGGCGGCGGCTTCCCATACATCCAAGCGCTCTGGGTCGGTAAGCCCGGAGTGCAGCGCCACCACCGGCACGCGAAAACGGCTTTTGAACCGCGCTAGCGTTTGCGGTGTAAGGCCAATTTCGGGCACGAGCACCAGGGACTGCTTTCCTTTGGCAGCGAGCGCTTCGATGAGCTGTAGGTAAATCTCGGTTTTGCCGCTACCGGTCACGCCTTCCAATAAACAGGGGTGGTAGCCGTCGAGTTTTTCATGCAGCACGGATAGCGCAGTGGCCTGTTCACGGTTGAGCGGCAGCGACGGGGAGGCGAGTAAGCTTCCGCCGGTGGGTTGAGCGGCGGTGAGGGTAATCTCTTGGGGTTGGGTAAAGCCTTTTTTTTGCAGCGCTAATAGCTGGTCTCGGGTGAAGCCGTGGGCGCTCACGGCGCGGCCCGGCAGCCCGTGAGGGTGCTGGCGAAGAAGCGCATAAAGCTCCGCCTGTTTAGGCGCGCGTGCCAGCGCTGTTTCATCGTTGGGTAGCGGAAGCCACAGGGTTTGGGTGCGCCCTGCCATAGGGTGGCCCTGGCGTAGCCTGGCGGGCATAGCGTGCTGCATGGTATCGCCCAGGCTGTGCTGGTAGTAACGCGCTGCAAACTGGCACAGCCACTGCCAGTCGCTGGGTAATGGGCCCTCATCCAGCGCTTCACCGATGGCCCGCAGCTGCGAGCGCGGTAATTCGCTGCCGGAAGCCAAAGACACCACCACTCCGACGACATCGCGGCGGCCAAACGGCACCCTTACCCGCAGCCCAGGCTGCCAGCCACAGGCGGGAGCCCTCGGTGCGGGTAAGTAGTCAAACAGGCGTCTTAGCGGCGACGGTAACGCGACCTTGAGCACCTGAAAAGCGCCCTTAGGCAGCCCAGGTGACGATGGCTGGGCAGAAACAGAATCGGACAATTGGCCTCCGGCGATTAGTTTGCTAGAATGCGCGGCCGCTCTGAATCTATCGGATGGAGCGGTTAACCGGTTAGCAGTTTTTCAAACCCGTATGCGGTGCCTGGCAACGGATCAGGTGGCGGCATATAGCTTATGAGGCTCAAGATGAAACAAGGTATCCACCCGAATTACAACACGGTCACCGCCAACTGTTCTTGCGGTGCAAGCTTCCAGGTCGGTTCTACCTCTGGTCAGGACTTCTCTCTGGACGTATGCTCCAACTGCCACCCGTTCTACACGGGCAAGCAGAAGCAAGCGACCACTGGTGGCCGCGTAGAGCGCTTCAACAAGCGTTTCGGCGCTGCTATCAAGCGCGGCTAATCCTAACGGATTAAGCCTATCGCAGGCACGCATTGTGCTCTGTGCAAAAGCCCACGCCACGGCGTGGGCTTTTTGTCCCTAAGGGACTACCCTTTTTATTAGCGTTCCTACTGCCTGAATGTGTTGCCACTTGCTTTACGGCACGTTGCTTGACGTGTTGCCCTCCTAACGCGGTTCTTTTTCTACTTACTTGGTCATCTTTTCCACAGGGTGTTTTGACAACCAGGTGTGGATAACTATGTGTTGCTCTTATTGGAATTTATTTCCAAAAATACTGCGCTGCATCAATAAGGAAACCTTTATAGCTGATGGCTGGATGCATAAGTTGCAGCAAATAACGTGGAAAAGTTCCGAAATGGAAGGGAATGTGGCTAAAACGATCGTTTCGTAGGTAAGTTTACTACGTGCTTGAGGCGCCTAGGTTTTTTCTATATTCTGATACAACTTTTCTACTTTAGGCTGATGAGACCTTTACTATGACGGATGCAAATAAGCAGGCAGCTTTGGATTATCACGCTAAGCCGATCCCCGGTAAGCTTTCCGTGGAGTTGACCAAGCCCACCGCGACAGCTCGGGATTTGGCGCTAGCGTATAGCCCAGGCGTTGCTGAGCCGGTTCGCGAAATCGCTCGCGAAGCGGAAAATGCGTACCGTTATACCGGCAAAGGTAACCTAGTCGCGGTTATTTCAGATGGCAGTGCGATTCTGGGTTTGGGCAACCTTGGCCCGCTGGCTAGTAAGCCGGTGATGGAAGGTAAAGGCGTGCTGTTCAAGTGCTTTGCGGGCATTAACTCCGTTGATATCGAAGTAGACGCTGAAAGCCCGCAGGCGTTTATCGACACCGTTGCCCGCATTGCCGACACCTGGGGCGGTATTAACCTGGAAGATATCAAAGCGCCTGAGTGCTTTGAGATCGAAAAGACGTTAGTTGAACGCTGCAACATCCCTGTATTCCACGATGACCAGCACGGCACGGCAATTGTGACCGCTGCGGGCATGCTCAACGCGCTGGATATCGCGGGCAAGCGGATTGAAGACGTGAAAATCGTCTGCATGGGCGCCGGGGCGGCTGCTATTGCTTGTATGCGCCTGCTGATCTCCTGCGGTGCTAAGAAAGAGAACTTAGTGATGCTGGATCGTCGTGGCGTCATTCACACTGAGCGTGACGGCATCAACGAGTACAAAGCGGAGTTCGCCCGCGATACCGACATGCGCACGCTGGACGATGCCATCGACGGCGCGGACGTGTTTATCGGCCTCTCTGGCCCGGGCCTGCTCTCTGCAGATCAGGTGAAGAAAATGGCCGCTGACCCGGTGATTTTCGCCTGCACCAACCCCGACCCGGAAATTCACCCGGACGTAGCCCGCGAAGCGCGCCCGGATGTGATCATGGCCACCGGCCGTTCGGACTTCCCGAACCAGGTGAACAACGTGCTGGGCTTCCCGTTCATCTTCCGCGGCGCGCTGGATGTGCGCGCCACGCGTATCAACGAAGCCATGAAGCTGGCGGCGGTGCATGCACTGAAAGACCTGGCCCGCGAGCCGGTTCCCCAGGAAGTGCTGAACGCCTACGAGCGTACCGAGATGAGCTTCGGGCGTGATTACATCATCCCCACGCCGGTGGATATCCGTCTGCTGGCGCGCGTGTCATCTGCAGTGGCCCAGGCAGCGGTCGACTCTGGCGTGGCCCGCAAGCCGTACCCGGCTCACTACCCGCTGAAAACCATTAATGACGTGTATGGTGGGTAATTAACAAGGCCACTTAGGTCAGGGCAGCCCGTAACGGGGGTCTTTCGCCATGGCCGAAAAATGCTCCCTGCAATTTCGGTATTTCCACCATCCATGGCGGTCAGATGGCGAAAGTAGCGCCCAAGGACGGGTTTACAGCGCCCCCCGTCTAGGGTTGTGCTGACCGGTATTTTACAACGCCCGCACACTGCGGGCGTTGCTGTTTTTAGAGGTGTTTAGAGCAGAGGTTCAAGACTGCGGATAGCGCACCAACCCCTCCTGCGCCGTCGTGGCGACTAAACGCCCATCGCGGCGATAAATATGGCCCCTCGCCAAGCCCCGTGCGCCACCACTCCAGGGGGAGTCGATGGCGTACAGCAGCCACTCATCTAGCCGCGTATCTTCGTGCAACCAAATCGCATGGTCGAGACTGGCAATGCGCAGTTTCGGGTCGGTGTACTTGATGCCATGAGGAATCAGTCCGGTGGTCAGCAGGTTGAAATCTGACGCATAAGAGAGCAGATGACGATGCAGTGTCGGGTCATCCGGGAGCGGTCCACCTGCAAAGCGGAACCACAGGCACTGACCGGCCGGTGACGCGCTGTCCGGCTTATCCTTCAAGTGCAAAAACTCGATAGGGTGGCCGGGGAAGCGCGCGTGTTTGGCATCGCCGCTCTCTATAAGCGCTTCCGGCGTGGGCACTTCTGGCATGGCCCGCTGATGATTGATGCTCTCTTCAGCGCTCTGAAAAGAGGCGCTGCAGAAAAAGATCGGTCGCCCTTTCTGAATAGCCGTCACCCGCCGTGTGGTAAAGCTGCCGCCGTCGCGAATGGTATCGACCTGATACACCACCGGGCGGTGCGGGTCGCCTGGGCGCAAAAAATAGCCGTGCTGGGAGTGCGGGCGGCGTTCATCCGGCACCGTGCGCGCCGCTGCGGCCAGTGCCTGGCCCAACACTTGGCCGCCATACAGTTGGGGAAAGCCTAAATCTTGGCTCTGGCCTCGAAATAGCGTCTCTTCAAGGGTTTCAAGCTCTAACAAGTTGACCAGTGACTTCAGCGCGTCGTTCATTCTCTGTATCCTTGGTGCTGTCTGTTTTCCCGCCGATGATTGCAAGTATACCCAGTGCGGCCATCACGCTATTAAAACGATCGTTTTGCTACCTTAGCGGAGTTTGCCTTGATACGCAGCGATGAATTTTACATGCACCGCGCTATGGACCAAGCGCACCTGGCGTTTACCAACGGAGAAGTGCCGGTGGGCGCGGTGGTGGTGGATACCCAGGGGGAGATTATTGGTGCTGGCCACAATGCACCGCTGGCAAGCTGCGACCCCAGCGGCCACGCCGAGGTGCGTGCGCTACGCGAGGCGGGGCAGCGGCTGGGCAACTACCGTTTAGAGGGCTGTACGCTGTTTGTAACGCTAGAGCCCTGCATGATGTGCGCAGGCACTATGGTGCATGCGCGCATTGCCCGTTTGGTATACGGCGCGCCCGAGCCACGCACGGGCATGGTGGAGTCAAAGGCCAACCTGCTTGCTCAGCCCTGGTTTAATCATCAGATAGAGATTACGGGCGGCGTGCTAGCAGTGCCGGCCAAAAGGCTGCTCAAGCAGTTTTTCGCTGAAAAACGTTAGCGCGCGATTACTGCTCAACCGGCGGAATAATATCGAACAGCAATAATGGTTCTTCACTGGCTGGCGTTTGCTCTAGCTGGAAAAACTGTTGTCGGCTGCGCTCCACATACTCAATCATCTCGTAGTAGCGGCGGATGTTGCGCACATAGATGACCGGCTCGCCGCCACGGGCATAGCCGTGGCGGGTTTGGCTATGCCACTCTCGTTCCTGTAAGAGCGGGAGCGCCGCACGAACGTCCTGCCAGCGATCCGGATCGCCGCCGCGCATCTCGGCAATCTTACGCGCATCGTAAAGGTGGCCAAGGCCTACATTGTAGGCTGCCATGGCCATGTAGAGCCGGTCATCCCCGGTAATGCTGTCTGGAAGCCGGTCTTTAATACTGCGCAGGTAGCGCGCGCCGCCATCAATACTCTGTGCAGCATCGGTGCGGTCGGCTACGCCCATTTCGCTGGCCGTGGGGTTGGTCAGCATCATCAGGCCGCGAACCCCGGTGGGGGATACAGCGGTCGGGTCCCAGTGCGACTCTTGATACCCGACGGCGGCCAGTAGCTTCCAATCAAAGCCGGTATCGCGGGCCGCTTGCTTGAATAGCTCGGTGTAGTTGGGCAGACGTTCGTCAAGGTGGGCGAGAAACGTTCGAGTGCCCACGTACTCAAGATAGTCATCGTGGCCAAAATAGCGACTTACCAACTGCTCCAGGGTGCCGTTCTCTTGCAGCTCCTGGAGAAATTGATTGGCGGCTTCTAATAATCCAAGTCCGCGGCCGCTAGGAACCGCCCAGGCCAGAGAGAGCGGCTCGCCTAAAAAGAAGCCGCGTTCGACGTTAGGGAAAAACAGCCGGTTCAAACGAAACTGATGATCAAAAATAATCGCCGCATCCAGGGTGCCGCTCTCTACCCGCGCCAGTAGTTCGGCCACTTCAAGCTCGTGAGACTCTTTCCAAGTAAGGCTGGGGTAGTCACGCTGCAGTGATAGCAGTGCCTGACTGGTGCCCGCTTCGCTTAGCGTGCCAAGTTCCAGGTCGACAAGATCTGCCGGTTCATCAATGCCGTTGAGCCCGCGGCGATACACCACCAGCGGCTGCATCTGAATGATGGAGCGGGTGTAGTGAATGCCTGGTGAATCCGCCAGCAGGGGGAGGGCCGCGGCACCTAAGTCGCCCTGCTCGCGCACGGCGGGGAGCACGCTCTCCGGGTGGTGGCTTGCGTTCAGGTTGAGGCTAACTCCCAGGTAGTCCGCAAAGCGGTGCATCAACTCATACTCAAAGCCAGTCGGCCCCTGGCGGCCTTCGTAATAGGTGGTAGGTGTGTTGCGAGTGTGAATAGTGATGAACTCTTTTGCATTAATTTGCGCTAAATGTTCACCGCTTGGTACCGACGAACTGTGCGGCACCAAAATAAGCAAAAGTGTCGCGATCATCGCGAAATACGCCCGGTAATAGGCGATAAAGTGTTGGTAAATCAATGTCGGCATGATGTCTTGTCAACATGGAACAGTCTGCCACGATACCCAGCCTGATAGACGCTGTCACCTTGTTGATTTCGTGTGGCCGTCGCTTTCCAGTATCATAGTGGGATTGCCGCTTTGCGGCCCGGTGATTTCCTGCTCGAACTCTCCCTGCTTTAGAGGCTCCCAGATATGCTCGAACTGCGAGGCGCACCCGCCCTTTCTGCCTTCCGCCATGAACGGCTGTTAACGGTGTTGCGTGACCGTGTTCCGGAGGTGGAGGCACTGTCTGCCCATTACGTCCACTTCATTGACCACCACGAAGAGCTCGATCATGCCGCCGAGGCGCGGTTGGCGAAACTGCTGGAGTACGGCAGCCGAGACAGCCAAGAGATTCCCGACAACGCCCAGCGCTTTTTGGTCGTCCCGCGTTTAGGCACCCAGTCACCGTGGTCCTCTAAAGCAACCGACATTGCCCACAACTGCGGGCTTAGCCAGATCAGCCGCATTGAACGCGGCATTGATTACCGCGTAGAGCTGCGCGGCGCACCCAGCACAGAACAGCTGGAAGCGATTAGCGCGCTGCTCCATGACCGCATGACCGAACACGTACTGGCCGACGTAGCCGAGGCGGGCAAACTGTTTGCCCACCACTCGCCTGCGCCCCTTGGCAGCGTGGATATTCTGGAAGGCGGTCGCGACGCTCTTGTCACGGCTAACCGCGAACTTGGCCTTGCGCTGGCAGACGATGAGATCGACTACCTGGTAGCCGCCTTTATCGAGCTAGGCCGCAACCCCAGCGATGTTGAGCTGATGATGTTCGCCCAGGCGAACTCTGAGCACTGCCGCCACAAAATCTTCAATGCAGATTGGGTCATCGACGGCGAAGCCCAGAGCCACTCGCTGTTTAAGATGATCAAGAACACCTTCGCCACGTCACCGGATAACGTGCTCTCTGCGTACAGCGATAACGCGGCGGTGATCAAAGGCAGCCACGGCGGACGCTTCTTCCCCACGCCGCTCACCGGTGCCGAGGGCGAGCGTGCCAGCTACGATGCCCATCAAGAGCCGATCCACATTCTGATGAAGGTGGAGACCCACAACCACCCCACGGCCATTGCGCCGTTCCCCGGTGCGGCCACCGGCTCTGGCGGTGAGATTCGGGACGAAGGCGCGACCGGCATCGGCGGCAAGCCGAAAGCAGGTTTGTCCGGCTTTACCGTCTCTAACCTGCGCATTCCTGAATTTGTTCAGCCCTGGGAAGCCTTCGACTACGGCAAGCCCGAGCGCATGCAGTCCGCACTCAATATCATGCTGGACGGCCCGATTGGCGGTGCCGCGTTCAATAACGAGTTTGGCCGCCCCAACCTGACCGGCTACTTCCGCACCTACGAGCAGGATGCGCTCGGCGAAGGCGGCATTGCGCGTCGCGGCTACCACAAGCCGATCATGATTGCCGGTGGCTACGGCAACATTCGCGCACAACACGTGCAAAAAGGCGAGATCCCGGTCGGCGGCAAGCTGATCGTCATGGGCGGCCCGGCGATGCTGATCGGCCTGGGCGGTGGTGCGGCCTCCAGCATGGCCTCCGGTGAGTCCAGCGCGGACCTGGACTTCGCCTCTGTGCAGCGGGAAAACCCGGAAATTGAGCGCCGTGCCCAAGAAGTCATCGATCGCTGCTGGGCGCTGGGTGAGAAAAACCCGATTCGCTTCATTCACGACGTAGGCGCGGGCGGGCTGTCTAACGCCCTGCCGGAGCTGGTAAAAGACGGCAACCGTGGCGGTCTGTTCGACCTGCGTGCGGTGCCCAATGCCGAGCCGGGCATGAGCCCGCTGGAAATCTGGTGTAACGAAGCCCAGGAGCGCTACGTACTGGCAGTAGCCCCTGAAGACTTGGATACCTTCGACGCGCTGTGCAAGCGCGAGCGCTGCCCTTACGCGGTAGTGGGCGAAGCCCAGGCGGAGCACCACCTGGAAGTGCGCGACGGCCACTTCGAGACCAAACCGGTCGATCTGCCCATGAGCGTGCTGTTTGGCAAGCCGCCGAAGATGACCCGTTCGTTTGAGCGCCAAACCCCTGAGCTCTCGGGCGTCATGCTGGATAACCTGGACCTGCGCGAAGCGATGGATCGGGTGCTGCGCCTGCCCACGGTGGCCTCGAAAAGCTTCCTGATCACCATCGGCGACCGTTCCATCACCGGCCAAGTAGCTCGCGATCAGATGGTCGGCCCCTGGCAGGTGCCGGTGGCCGACGTAGCGGTCACCACCGCCAGCTTCGATACCCATGCCGGTGAAGCCATGGCCATGGGCGAGCGCCCGCCGGTGGCGCTCATCAACCCCGCCGCCAGCGCGCGCTTAGCGGTGGCAGAAGCAATTACCAACTTAGCCGCCGCGCCGATTGCCAAGCTGTCGGATATCAAACTCTCTGCCAACTGGATGAGCGCCGCCGACCACCCCGGTGAAAACCAGGCGCTGTACGACGCCGTTCATGCCGTCGGCATGGAGCTATGCCCGGCGCTTGGCATCGCTGTACCGGTGGGCAAGGACTCGATGTCCATGCGCACTGCGTGGCAAGAGGGCGAGGATGCCGAAGAGAAGAGCATTACCTCGCCGCTGTCGCTAGTGGTCACAGGTTTTGCGCCGGTGACCGACGCGCTGGCGACGCTGACGCCGCAGATCAACCTGGAACAGGACGAGTCTGATCTGATCTTGATCGACCTGGGGAACGGCCAGAACCGTCTTGGCGGCTCGGCGCTGGCGCAGGTCTATGGCCAAGTGGGCGATGAGTGCCCCGATGTGGACGACCCGGAAGATCTGAAAGCGTTTTTCGAAGTGATCCAAGGTCTGAACCGCGACGGTAAGCTGCTGGCTTACCACGACCGCAGCGACGGTGGCCTGTTGGTGACGCTGCTGGAGATGGCTTTTGCCGCGCACGCCGGTCTCGAAATCAAGCTCGACTGGCTGATCGACGAGCCGGTAGAAGCCTTCAACGCGCTGTTCTCTGAAGAGCTGGGGGCGGTGATCCAGGTAAGCCGTGAGCACACTGAAGAGGTGCTGACGCAGTTCGCCATGGCCGGTATCGAAACCTGCGGCGTGATTGCTCGCCCGCGTTACGACGACCAAGTGCGTGTAACGCTGTTCGAAGAGCCGCTGCTGGAAACCACTCGTCAGCTAACCCAGCGTACCTGGTCCGAGACCAGCTACCGCATGCAGGCGCTACGGGATAACCCGGAATGTGCGAAGAACGAGTTCGACAACCTGCTCGACGTTCGCGACCCGGGCCTCAGCGCCGCGCCGACTTTCGATATCAACGACGATATCAGCGCGCCCTTTATCAACACCACCAAGCCGGCGGTGGCCGTGCTGCGCGAGCAGGGCGTCAACGGTCAGGTAGAGATGGCCTGGGCCTTCCACAAAGCGGGCTTCGATGCGGTGGACGTGCACATGAGCGACATCCTGGAAGGCCGTGTCTCCCTGGAGGAGTTCAAAGGCTTAGTGGCCTGTGGCGGTTTCTCCTACGGCGACGTGCTGGGAGCAGGCGGCGGCTGGGCGAAGTCAGTGCTATTCAATGAACGCGCCCGCGAGCAGTTTGAAGCTTTCTTCAACCGAGACGACAGCTTCTCGCTGGGCGTGTGTAACGGCTGCCAGATGCTCTCGCAGCTCAAAACGCTGATTCCCGGTGCGGAAAACTGGCCGGCTTTCGTGCGCAATGAGTCCGAGCAGTTCGAGGCCCGCGTTTCCATGGTTCGGGTCGAGAAGAGCCCCTCGATTCTGCTGGCGGGTATGGAAGGCTCCAAGCTGCCCATCGCTGTGGCCCACGGGGAAGGCCGCGCCGAGTTCCGCGATACGGCGCACCTGCGCAGCATGCAGTCGAGCAGCCAAATTGCCCTGCGCTATATCGATAACTACGGTCAAGTCACTACGCGCTACCCGGCCAACCCCAACGGCTCCCCGTCGGGCATTACCGGCCTGACCACGCCGGATGGCCGCGTGACGATCATGATGCCGCACCCCGAGCGGGTGACCCGCGCGGTCACCAACTCCTGGCGTCCGGCGAAGTGGACCGAAGATGGTGCATGGCTGCGCCTGTTCCGCAATGCGCGGGTATGGCTGGGCTAACGTCATGTGATCAACCCGATAGGTGATGGATGACACATCCTGAAAAGGCGGCCTCCGGGCCGCCTTTCTTGGCTAACGCGGCAGCGCCTTCGCTGCGCCCCTACCAAACCGAGGCGGTCAAGCGAGTAGTCAGCCACTTTCGCGCCACCAGCTCTCCCGCCGTGGTGGTGCTGCCCACCGGCAGCGGCAAGTCGCTGGTGATCGCTGAACTGGCGAGACTCGCCCGTGGGCGGGTGCTGGTGTTGGCTCACGTACGCGAGCTGGTGGAGCAGAACCACGCCAAGTACCAAGCCTACGGCTTGGAGGCGGATATCTTCAGCGCCGGGTTAAAGCGCAAAGAGGCTAGCCGCCAAGTGGTGTTTGGCTCGGTGCAGTCGGTGGTGCGTAACCTGGAGCAGTTCAACGACGCCAGCTTTACTCTGCTGGTAATCGACGAGTGCCATCGGGTATCGCTGGAGGAGGACTCCAGCTATCGCCAAGTAATTGAGCACCTGCGGAGCCAGAACCCGCAGCTAAAAATCCTCGGCCTAACCGCCACCCCGTTTCGTTTGGGGCAGGGTTTTATCTACCACCGCCACCACCACGGGATGGTGCGCGGTTCGGAAGAGAGCTTTTTTGCCGACTGTGTGTTCGAGCAGCCGCTGCGCCTAATGGTCAAGCAGGGCTTTTTGGCCGCGCCCAAGCGGCTGGATATGGCCATTGAGGGGTACGACTTCTCGGCGCTTGCGCCCTCGTCCAGTGGTCTGTTTCGGGAGGAGGAACTCAACCGGGTGGTGGCGGGCAACCGGGCGACACCGGGCATCATTGCCCAAGTGGTGGAGTACGCTGCCGACCGCCAGGGGGTGATGATTTTCGCCGCGACGGTGGCCCACGCCGAAGAGATCATGGGCTATTTGCCCGCCGAGCAGGCCGCGCTGATTACCGGTGCGACGGCCTCGGCCGAGCGCACCGCGCTGATCGATGCGTTTAAAGCGCGCCAGCTGAAGTATTTGGTCAACGTGGCGGTGTTGACTACTGGCTTCGATGCCCCCCACGTCGATCTGATCGCGATTCTGCGGCCCACCGAGTCGGTCAGCCTGTATCAGCAGATCGTGGGGCGCGGGCTGCGCCTCTCGCCGGGTAAAGAGGAGTGCTTGATTCTCGACTATGCGGGCAACCCGTGGGATCTCTACGCCCCGGAAGTAGGCGAACCCAAGCCGGAAAGCGATAGCGAACCGGTGCAGGTGCCCTGCCCGGACTGCGGTCACGCGAACCTGTTTTGGGGCAAGCGCGACGGCGAGCTGGTGATTGAACACTTCGGCCGCCGCTGCCAGGGGCTGATTGAGGATGACGCAGGGCGCCGCCGCCAGTGCGAGTTTCGCTTTCGCTTCAAAGTATGCGACGAGTGCGGCGCTGAGAACGATATTGCCGCCCGCCGCTGTCATGGCTGCGAGAAGCTGCTGGTGGACGCCGACGACAAGCTCAAGGATGCGCTGATGCTAAAAGATGCCAAAGTGCTGCGCGTCAGCGGCATGCAGTTAGAGGCGACCACCAATGGTCGTGGCCTGCCGCGCCTAAAAGCCACCTACCACGATGAAGATGGCGAAAGTCTGAGCGAATGGTTTGCCTTAGAAACCCCGGCCCAGCGCCGCGCGTTTTATGCCGTATTTTTGCGTGCCCACCTACGCGCGCCAGGCGGCCAATGGCAACCGACGACGCCTGATGAGGTCGTCAACGAGCAGCGCCGATTGCGCCACCCGGATTTTGTAGTGGGGCGAAAGGTAGGCCGGCACTTTCAAATCCGCGATAAGCTGTTTGATTATCAAGGGCGCTATCGTAAAGCCGCCGATGCTGGCTAGATGCCGCGCTGAAAGCACGCTGTTACACTGCTGTTTCCCCACTCATCAATAAAGGATTCGACCCGCGTGAGCGAGACGCCAAGCGCAGCGCCAGACCAAGACCAAGACGTGGCGGAATCTACTGCCGAGCCGGTGGTGGAGGCGCTTGGGCGTCTGTTTGATGAGCCCATCATGCAACTGCCGGAAGACCTCTATATTCCCCCCGAAGCGCTGCGGGTCTTTCTGGAAGCCTTCGAAGGGCCGCTGGATCTGCTGCTGTATTTAATTCGGCGGCAGAACCTGGATATTCTGACCATCAACGTGGCCACCATCACCCACCAGTACATTGAATACGTGGAGCTGATGAAAGCCATGGAGATTGAGCTGGCGGGTGAGTACCTGCTAATGGCTGCCATGCTGGCGGAGATTAAATCCCGGACGCTGCTGCCACGCCCTCCCAAAGCGGAAGGCGAGGAGGAAGAGGATCCCCGCGCCGAGCTGATTCGCCGCCTGCAGGAGTATGAGCGCCTAAAAGAGGCCGCTGAGGCGCTGGATACGCTGCCCCGCGTCGGCCGGGACTGGTTCAGCGTGCAGGCGGGCTTACCGCCGCTGGAAACGCGGGTGATCCATCCCGATGTAGAGCTTGATGAGCTGCTGGGAGCACTGTCCGATATTCTCAAGCGCGCCGAGCTGGCCCAGGCCCACCAGATCAGCCGAGAGGTGCTCTCCACCCGCGAGCGCATGCTGAAAATCATGGAGCAGCTCAGTCAGGATGGCGAGAGCGGCCGTTATACGCCGTTTGAAGCGCTGTTTACCCTGGAAGAGGGACGTGCCGGTGTAGTCGTGACCTTTATGGCCATTCTAGAGCTTGCCAAAGAAGCCATGATTGAGATTGTCCAAAACGCACCGCTGTCGCCCATTCATGTGCGCGCCCGCCAAGCGGCGCTGGCCGATGGGGAAGAGGGTGCTTTCGAGCGTTTGGAAGAGGGGCAGGGCGATGCTGCCTCGGCATTCGAAGAGTCCGCGTTTGAACCTGACGAGGAGTCGCGGTGAAAGACACCACGTTAGACGACATTATTGAAGCGGCGCTGCTAGCAGCGGGTGAACCACTGCCGGTTGAGCGCCTGGAAACGCTATTTTTGGCCGATGAGTGCCCTTCCCGCAAAGCGTTGAGGGAGGCGCTTTCACGGCTAGCGCTGCGCCACGATAACGGCGCGCTCGAACTGGTCGAGACCGCCTCTGGCTTTCAGCTACGCATTCGCCCACGCTTGGCCCACTGGGTCTCGCGGCTGTGGGACGAGCGGCCCCAGCGCTATTCGCGAGCGTTGCTGGAAACCCTTGCGCTGATCGCTTACCGTCAACCGGTGACTCGGGGTGATATCGAAGATGTGCGCGGTGTGAGCGTCAGCAGTTCGATTATTCGCACGCTGATGGAGCGCGGCTGGATACGCGTGGTGGGCCACCGGGACGTGCCGGGCCGTCCGGCGGTCTATGCCACCACGCGCAGCTTTTTGGATGACTTCGGGCTGAAAACCCTGGATGCGCTGCCGCCCATGCATACCCTGGTCAACGGTGACGATCGCGAAGCGCTTTCTCTGGAGGAGGCATCATCCGAACAAAACCCGCCGCCAGCACTGGACGAAACGCCTGAAAGCGTGCAGGATGCGCCACCCCAGCAAGATGAGAATACGTTGGCAGAGAGTGCCGACCACCACGCCGAGACGGCGTTAACCCAGCCGCTCAGCTTTGCCGATTTAGAGGCGCGGCTAGCGGCACGTGCGCAGCGTCAACATGAGGACGCTGACACGCAGACCAACGATGTGAGGTCAGACGACCATGAGTGAAAGTAACAACACCACGCCGCCTACCAGCGAAAAACTGCAGAAAGTGCTGGCCCGCGCGGGCCTTGGCTCCCGCCGTGAAATGGAAACTGCCATTGCCGATGGTCGGGTGAAGGTGAATAGCCAAGTGGCCAAACTGGGCGACCGAGTGGAAGCGCGGGATAAGGTCAGCTTTGATGACCGCCCGGTGACGCTGCGTCCGGAAGAGGAAGTGCCGCGCCGGGTCATTATGTACAACAAGCCGGAAGGCGAGCTGTGCACCCGTAAAGACCCGGAAGGCCGTCGCACGGTCTTTGAGCGCCTACCGCGCCTGAAAGGCGAGCGCTGGATTGCCATTGGCCGCTTGGACATCAATACCAGCGGCTTGCTGCTGTTCACCACCGACGGTGAACTTGCCAACCGCTTGATGCACCCCTCTACCCAGGTAGAGCGTGAGTACGCGGTGCGGGTCATGGGCGACGTCAAGCGCGAGCATATCGTCGCCATGGTCGACGGTGTGATGCTGGAAGATGGCCCAGCGCGCTTTACCGACGTGCAGGAGTTTGGTGGCGAAGGCATTAACACCTGGTTCCACGTGGTGATTCTGGAAGGCCGCAACCGTGAAGTGCGCCGCCTGTGGGAGTCCCAGGGGCTTACCGTTAGCCGCCTGAAGCGTGTGCGCTACGGCAATATCTTCCTCGACAAGCGGGCGAAAGCCGGTGAGTGGGTCGAACTCTCTCAGGATGAGGTGGATGACTTAGCGACGCTGGCCAACCTGGAAACCCGCAAAGTGCCTGAGCTGACGCCAGACGAGAAGAACCGCTGGAGCCGCGACAAGCATAAGCGTCGTCCGGTGCAGGCGATGCGCAAGCCGAAACCCAAGCGCGGTTAGGCTAGGCGCGGTTCAAGCAGTGCGCTCTGCACGGGGTAAGGCTTTTTGGCACCGTGCAGAGCAGTAGATATAGACGAAAGATAAAAAAGGGCTTGCTATTCACAAGCCGTATCCGTACTATATGCATCCGTTCGGACGGGTCGTTAGCTCAGTTGGTAGAGCAGTTGACTTTTAATCAATTGGTCGTAGGTTCGAATCCTACACGACCCACCATCCGAAATAAGCAAACGCATCAGGTAATAGTTTCACCAATGCTTTGTTTTCAATATGTGTTTCGATGTGAGTTAGTGTAGTATTTGCTAGTCGTTTTTGATTAGCGCAGCAAAATTTGGGTCGTTAGCTCAGTTGGTAGAGCAGTTGACTTTTAATCAATTGGTCGTAGGTTCGAATCCTACACGACCCACCAAATTCCGACGCCCTTGGTAGCTTGCTGCCAGGGGCGTTTTGCTATGCACGTTTTGCCGCGCTGCAACGTGACTTTCTGCTTGCAGCGGGCAACGATTGTCCACCACAATATGATGACAATAACGTGATTGCCACGGTGGTCCAGTGGTGAGACGCGTGGTGAGAAGCATAGTTAGAAGAATAGTGAAAAACGTATTGGTTAACGCATAATCGATAGATCGTTTGGCTGCCGAAGATGTCACGGCAGCCCTGGCTCTAAGCAAGCCAGGCTGGTGACGTGCCACCGCGAGAGACGCAGCGGCCGTTGCCCCCGAGTGCGGCGCATGCGGAGCGCATACGCCGTGACTGGTGTTTAACAGGGGGATTCCCTGTTCGTCACAGTGGTAGACACAATGACTATGATGACCTCTCAAGCTGAGCTAGACGCTCCGCTACCAAGCCCATACTGTCCTACCCGTATCCCTGCGGAAGACGAAGCGCGAGTGGCTGAGATCAAGCAGTTACTCAAGGCGAACAACGCCGTTTTGGTAGCGCATTACTATACCGACGATGCCATTCAGCAGCTTGCTGAAGAGACTGGCGGCTGTGTGGCGGACTCCCTGGAAATGGCCCGCTTCGGTGCCCGTCACGATGCCACCACGCTGGTGGTTGCAGGCGTGCGCTTTATGGGCGAAACGGCCAAGATCCTTTCCCCAGAAAAGCGTGTGTTGATGCCTACGCTCGAAGCGACCTGCTCGCTCGATATTGGCTGCCCGATTGACGAGTTCAGCGCGTTCTGCGATGCCCATCCGGACCGTACGGTGGTGGTGTACGCCAATACCTCGGCGGCGGTAAAAGCGCGTGCCGATTGGGTCGTGACCTCTTCGATTGCCGTGGAGGTCATTGAGCACCTGCAGGAGAAGGGTGAAAAGATTTTGTGGGCACCGGATAAGCATCTGGGTGGCTATATTCAGAAAAAAACCGGTGCCGACATGCTGATGTGGGACGGTGCCTGCATCGTGCACGAGGAGTTCAAGGCGAAAGGCATTCAAGACTTGAAGCGTCTGTATCCGGATGCCGCCGTGCTTGTCCACCCGGAGTCGCCGGAGGCTGTTGTGCAGCTGGCCGATGTGGCTGGCTCTACCTCCCAGCTCATCAAAGCAGCGCAAACGCTGCCCAATGAAAAGCTGATTGTGGCCACTGACCGGGGCATTTTCTTCAAGATGCAGCAGGCGGTGCCTGGCAAAACGCTCTTTGAAGCGCCCACCGCTGGTAACGGCGCGACCTGCCGCAGCTGTGCCCACTGCCCGTGGATGGCGATGAACGCGCTGGATAATTTGGCTGGCGCGCTGCGTGAAGGCAGCGGCGAGATCTTTGTTGATGATGCCTTGCGTCAGCAGGCGTTAAAGCCCCTTGAGCGTATGTTGAACTTTAACGCTTAAACATTAGCGCTTAAGTATCAGCGCTTTAATATCAGTACAACGTTTCTGCTGTAAGCCAAAAGCCCGAACGCGATGCGTCGGGCTTTTTTGTATGTGTTGCATGTGCTTTATGGCGCTAAAACTTCTCTAGCGCCTCTCGGTACTCAAGAAACGCTTCTCTGCGCTGTTCAATGCGCGCTAGCGCCTGAGTGTCGTTTTCTTGCTGGGCGGCGTCTTTGGCAATACTTAACTGTCGAATGCCGCGGTCCACTCGGCCGGTGAGCTGCAGGTGCTCGGCACGGGCCAGGTGACCCCAGCCGTTAAACCCGCTGCGCCCGGCGGCCTCTGCCAGCAGGTTGAAGCCCTGGGGGCTTTCCGGGTGCTGCGTGGTGATATCTCGAAGCAGTTCGTAAGCCGCTTCTGGATCGCGCTGTAGCTGCGCCTCCGCTAGGGTCAACTGAGCAGGCAGATAGTTAGGCATCAGCCGCAGCAGCCGCTGGCTGCGGGAAATGGCCTCATCGTAGCGTTGGGCTTCCAGGGCTACGTTCGCCGCGGAGGCGGGCAGCATGCCGTAATCAGGAAGCTCGTTGGCAAGCTGATCGAGGGTTTGCAGCGCGCGGTCGGTTTGACCATTGTGCGCATCAATAAGTGCGTTGATATAACGCAGCGCAGGCTCCTCGGCATCCTCCTGAGCCAGCCGCGAAGCCGCTTGCTGGGGTGAATTGCGGTAAATGCTCAGCAAAGCGCGAGCGCGCATCATGTCGTAGAGCGTATCGCTGGTGTAGCGGCTGGCCACGCTAAGCTGAGAAACCCGCGCTTGGGCGTCGCTCAGGCGGCTATCTGACACAGGGTGGGTCAATAGAAATTCAGGCGGCGTGCCGCCTTGAAGCCGCGACAGGCGCTGCATGGTATCGAACATACGCACCATGGCCTCTGGGTCGTAGCCTGCCTCTGCCATGGCCTGTAGGCCAATACGGTCAGCCTCTTGCTCAAAACGTCTGGAGTAGGTGAGCTGGTCCTGAATAAGCGCCGCCTGAGAGCCTATGGCGGTGGCAATGCCTGCATCGCCGCCGCCGCTGGCAGCAATCAGCATACCGGCTAGCATAGCCGCCATGGCGGGCAGCTGGGTCTGTTCTGCACGGGCGCTGCCACGGGCGTAGTGGCGTTGGGAAAGGTGGCCAAGCTCGTGGGCAATCACCGATACAAAAGCGCCTTCATCTTCAGCAAAGGCAAACAGCCCTGAATTAATGCCCACCACGCCGCCGGGCACCGCAAACGCATTGAGCGAACGGTTATCCACCATCACCGTGGTGGTTTGCAGGCTACCCAGCTGGCTGTAGGGTGCCAAACGTGCCACTAAACTCTCTAAATAATCGCTGACTATGGGGTCCTGCCACTGGGGGGCCTGAGCGCGGAACTGGCGCAGCCATGCGCGGCCAAGGCGAAACTCCTCATTGCTTACCGATGCCGATGCGCCCCCTAAACTGGGCAGTTGGTAGTCGTCATAGCTGTGGCTGGGCAAGCTAACGCACAAAGCGCTGAGCGAGAGCGCGAGCGTGCAGGCCCAGCGAGAGTAGGCGGGTCTAAAATGCAGCATGACATCCCCATTCGTTCGAATAATAGGCACGGCTAACAACGGTGTGACATTGATTCAGGCAGGGAAGTGCCGTTAAATCAATATCGCAGTGGGCATCGCAAAAAAACAGTTTATGCAACAATGCGATGGTTATGTAGCCATTGAACGATTTAGCATCATGGAAGCTGCCTTTGGGGGAGAGTATGTCTGAGCAAACAGCGTCAGGGTTAGCCGAAGGGCTTAAGCCCGATCAAGTGTTGGACGCCACCGGATTGCACTGCCCGCTACCGCTGCTAAAGGCGAAGCAGGCACTGGCAGGCCTTGCGCCAGGCCAACTGCTGGAAGTAAGTGCGACCGATGCGGGCTCGTGGCGGGATATGGCGGCATTTACTGAGCTAAGCGACCATGTGATGGAAGCGCGGGTGCAGCGCGGCGACGTGTATGTATTTTGGATTCGTAAAGCAGGGAACACCCACTCATGACCATGCGCAGTATTCTGAAAAGTTGGGTAGAGCGCTACTTTTCAGACGAAGAGGCGTTAATTCTTCTGGTGGTGCTGGTGGCAGGGTTTGCCGCCATTATTTGGTTTGGCCGCATGTTGGCACCGTTCTTTACCGCGTTGGTGCTGGCGTTTTTACTGCAAGGCGTGGTTAGCGCGCTCACGCGACGTCGAGTGCCGCATTTGCTGGCTGTCATTATGGTGTTTTTGGCATTTGTCAGCGTGCTGCTCACGCTAGCGTTTATCTTGATGCCGCTGATCTGGAATCAGCTGGTCGGGCTCGTTCAAGAGACGCCGCGCATGTTTGCCAGCGGCCAGGGCTGGCTAGATCAGTTGCAGGAGCGCTTCCCTAATATCGTGACGCCTGATCAGATGCAGAGCTGGATTGGCGTCGCCGGGCGGGAAATTAGCCAGCTAGGTCAGCGCGCCTTGACGCTCTCGTTGACCTCGCTTGGCAATGTCATGTCGTTGATCATCTATTTGGTGTTAGTGCCGATTTTGGTCTTTTTTATGCTGAAAGATCGTGAGGCGCTGGTGGGCTTTACGCTCTCGCTGCTGCCGCAGAAGCGTACGCTGCTGACGCGCATCTGGCATGAAATGGATCGCCAAATCGCCAACTATATCCGCGGTAAGTCCATTGAGATCGTCATCGTCGGCACGGTGGCGTATATCACCTTTGCCTTTTTTGGCTTGCCCTATACGGCGCTACTGGCCGTGCTGGTCGGTTTTTCCGTATTGGTGCCCTACATTGGCGCGGCGGTGGCAACCATCCCCGTGGCGGCGGTAGCGGGCTTCCATTTCGGTATTAGCGAGCAGTTTGTCTACGTTTTAGTGGCCTACGGCGTGCTGCAGGCGCTGGATGGCAACGTACTGGCCCCTGTACTGTTCTCAGAAACCAACAATATCCACCCGGTCTCGATTATCGTGGCGGTGCTGTTCTTTGGCGGTATTTGGGGGTTCTGGGGGGTGTTTTTTGCCATCCCGCTTGCCACGCTGCTGAAAGCGCTGGTGTATGCATGGCCAAGAGGGCTTGAAGGCCGACAAACATCGCAGGTGCCACCGCTGAAGCAGGATTAGCCGTGAGCATGGCTGTGCCCCGATATGGGCACAGCCAGCGGTGCATTATTACTGGCTATTCAGTGCCTGCGCCGCGCTTAGTACCTCATCTACGTGGCCAGGAACTTTAACGCCGCGCCACTCTTGGGCAAGCTTGCCATCCTGGTCGATCAAGAAGGTGCTACGCTCGATGCCCAGGTGCTCTTTGCCGTACATTTTCTTGAGTTTGATCACATCAAACAGCTGACAAACGGTTTCGTCTTTGTCGGAAATCAGCGCAAAGTTGAAATCCTGCTTGGCTTTGAAGTTTTCCTGGGCGCGCAGACCGTCCCGGGAGACACCGATGACCACGGTGTTGGCAGCATCGAAGGCAGTTTTGCGATCACGGAAGTCGCCGCCCTCGGTGGTGCAGCCTGGCGTGCTGGCTTTCGGATAGAAGTAGATGACTACCTGCTTGCCACGCAGTTCCGACAGCGTGATGGTGGTGTCGCCGGTGGCTGGGGCGGAAAAATCAGGGACGGGCTGGCCGAGTTCAATCGCCATAAAGGCTCCTTATGGGGGTGACTTTCATAGAAAATTACACGCAAGCGCTGCGCTGCTGTCAAAGCGTTAAGTAAACTCGCAGCGCTTTACGCTGTACAGGCTCGAATCGCCTGAGTACCATTTGCTGTTTGTGGGCAGGGGTGATCGCGCTCCTTCAAAGTATCAACGCCGCGTCTTAACTCAATGTACGTCATTGCACCCTACGTGGCAGCTTGATTTCAACTTTTTGCAGGTGAGGAAAATACGGATGATCACAGGCAGCATTGTCGCCCTGGCGACGCCGATGAAAGTCAATGGCGACATCGACTGGGAGGCGCTTCGTCGTCTGGTGAACTTCCACCTCGATAATGGCACTGATGCCATCGTCGCTGCGGGCACCACGGGTGAACCCACGACCATGTCCTTTGCTGAGCACTTTGATGTGATCCGCAGCGTGGTTGAAGAAGTCAATGGTCGCATTCCTGTCATTGCCGGTACCGGGGCGAACGCTACCTCGGAAGCCGTTGAGCTGGCGCGCTACGCCAGTGAAGTGGGCGCGGACTACTGCCTATCCGTCTGCCCCTACTACAATAAGCCTACCCAGGAAGGCCTGTACCAGCACTTTAAAGCGGTCGCTGAAGGTAGCAAACTTCCGGTCATTATGTACAACGTTCCTGGCCGCACTTGCTCCGATCTCTACAACGAGACGGTGGTGCGCTTAGCGGAAGTGAACAACATTATCGGCCTGAAAGATGCCACCGGGAACCTTGAGCGCGCTGAGGATCTAATCTCACGCCTGAAAGGCAGCGATTTCATGCTCTACTCGGGTGATGACGCAACGGCCTGCGATTTCATGCTAATGGGTGGGCATGGTGATATCTCCGTGACCGCGAACGTTGCCCCCAAAGCCATGCATGACCTGTGCGCGGCTGCTGTGGCTGGCGATGCCGACAAGGCTCACCAAATTAATACGCGCTTGATGCCGCTGCACACTAACCTAGGCATTGAATCTAATCCCATTCCCGTAAAGTGGGCGCTGCACCGCATGGGTTACATGGAAGCAGGTATTCGTCTGCCGCTGACGTGGCTGTCGGAGAAGTACCACGGCACGGTAAGCGAAGCACTGCAGCTGGCGGGCGTCGTAGAGGAGTAACCCGGCGCTCGAAACCCTTTTGCTACCCGGTGATGGCATGGCCTTCCGGGTAACTGACCTGTTGACTGTTAAGGTGGCTTGATGAGCTCTGTGCTTGAACAACGTGCGCTTAAATGGATACCGCTGGCACTCGCAGCTGCTGTCACACTGGCAGGTTGCGCGCGCGATGGTTATTACCACGACCGCAACTTGGACTACACCGAAGCGGCTCCTGCGCCGCCCCTCGTGCTGCCTGAAACCCGTAATACGCAGCGTTACCAAGATGCCATGCCCGTTCCCCAGATAGCGTTGCAGGGCTCACAGCTTGACGAACCGGCAGAGATTGAACCGCCGCAGCCGTTGGCCATTGGTGGTGGATTAGAGCCTGAGTACGTTGAGCGCCGTCAGGTGGGCGATCAAAGTTGGTTAGTAGTGGCCGCCGACCCTGGTACCGTTTGGCCACAACTGGAAGCGTTTGTACGCAGCCGCCAGCTTCCTGTTCAAGAGAGCAGCGCCACCCAAGGCGTGATCGTGACCCCGCAAGCCACACTAAGCCTGCAGAGTGCCCTGCGCGCTGGTAGCAGCGAAGTGCGCTGTGACCAGAGTGGGCAAAGTGCTGAGAGCTGCTTAACGGCACTAGAGCAGTACCTGGGCGCGCGTAGCGCAACGGCTAGCTCCTCTTCCTGGACCGCTCAGCGCTTGGCTAGCGAGCAAACGCTGCAACTGCGTCAACAGGGCGATGAGTGGGAAGTGCTGATTCCGCAACCCATCGACCGCGTTTGGGCGGAGCTGAACCACTACCTCTCTCTTGATTTCACCCAAGAGGGGCAGCGTAATCTGCTCGCGACCTCCGCCGATGACTATGAGTTCTTGGTGGAGTACATGACGGAAACTGAGCGTGGGCGCAACCCGCTGCAGATCGTCTTTGGCCCTGATGTTAAGCAGATTCGACTAGCGCTTGAGCCCAACGGTGACCAGACCGTGCTGCGGGCTATCAACGCCAGCGAGCGTAGTTTTAGCGCTGATGATCAGCGCGAGTTGCTTGAGCGCGTCTCCGGCTACTTACGTTAACCCTTTGACTCTCACTTTCTCACGGAGCCTCCATGGAAAAGCGCCAAGAACTCTATGCCGGCAAGGCAAAATCTGTCTACACCACTGACGATCCTGACCTGCTGGTACTGCAATTTCGTGATGACACCAGCGCTTTCGATGGTAAAAAGAAAGAGGCGCTGGCCCGTAAGGGGATGGTGAACAACATTTTTAACGCTTTCATCATGGAGCGTTTAGAAGAGGGCGGTATCCCGACGCATTTTGAGAAGCAGCTTTCCGACAACGAAAGTCTGGTCAAAAAAATGCAGATGATTCCGGTCGAGTGCGTGGTGCGCAACATTGCCGCAGGTGGTTTGGTGAAGCGACTGGGCGTGGAAGAGGGGATTGCCCTTAACCCGCCGACCTTTGAGCTGTTCTTAAAGAACGATGAGAAGGGCGACCCAATGATCAATGAGTCGCTGGCGGAGACCTTTGGCTGGGCAACACCCGAGCAGCTCGCCAAAATGAAGACGTTAACTTTTAAGGTGAATCACATCCTCAAACAGCTGTTTGCCGAAGGCGATATGCTGCTGGTGGATTACAAGCTGGAGTTCGGTGTGTTCAAAGGCGAGGTGGTACTGGGTGATGAGTTCTCCCCGGATGGCTGCCGTTTATGGGATGCCAACACCCGCGAGAAGCTGGATAAGGACCGCTTCCGTCAGGGGTTGGGTGGCGTCATTGAAGCCTACGAAGAAGTCGGCCGTCGTCTAGGGATTACCTTTCCCGCCTAACGTGTTTCGTTAGTCAGCGTATCGATCGCCACCACCTTCAGGGTGGTGGCGTCGTTTTCAAGGGGTGTTTCTTTTACCGCTTGGAATTTCACATCTATATCCCGCAGTCGTACCCCATAAATGCGCCCACTCTGCTCCTCACGCTGGTAAGCCGGGCGTGGGTCTTGGCCTAACACCTGCTCAATTAGCGCGTAGAGCGACGCTCCGTCGGCGCGGGCGGCAAGGCTGGCCTGGGCGGCCTGGCTAAAGCTCACGGGCAGCAGTGACGGGGCGCTGGGGGCAAATCCCGCCCGCGCCTCGGGCTTCGCTTCGGCCCAGGGCAGGTAGGGTTTAATATCGACCACTGGCGTGCCGCTGACCAAGTCACAGCCTGCCAAGTGCAAACTCACCCCTTGCTGAGTATCAATGTGCGATAGCTCAATCAGCGAAAGCCCCAACCGGTTAGGGCGATGGGTGCTGCGGCTGGCAAAGACGCCGACTTTACGGTTGCCACCCAGGCGCGGCGGGCGCACTAAGGGCGTCCACCGGGTTGGGCTTTGATGAAAGATGAATGATATCCATAGGTGGCTAAAGTCTTCCAAGCCCCGTACGGTGAGAGGATCATCAAACGGCGCTGTGAGTACTAGACGTGCATTGGCCGCTGGCGCTAACCCAGGCTGGCGGGGGACGCCGAATTTATCCGGATAGTCGCTGATGATATGACCAATGGGCGTCAGCGCAAATGACGCGCTATCTGAACGATCGTGCATAGCACTGCCTTTTGAAGGTTGGTCGGTGCCAACGTGGTCAACGAAGTCGTGGGTATTTAGTAATGTAGCGATGAGTATAAAATAGCCAACTGGCGGCAGACAGTGAGTTGTCCGTTGCCAGCCGCTAAATCGCATTGAGGCGAAGCATGTTGAAAACGAACGAACGCGCACCATCCCCTGCGCCCACCGCCCGCGTTACCTATCGCGCGGCATTAGCCAAGGATGCCGCTGATCAGGCGGAAGTATTTTACCATGCCGTCATGCAGGGGGCGGCCACCCATTACGGGTTGGATGAGCGCCGCGCCTGGGCCAATGCGCTACCCCGCGAGGCGAGCGCCTGGGCGGCGCGCCAAGCACTCTACACCACGCTGGTCGCCGCCTGCGATGGCCGCTGCGTCGGCTTTTTGGAGCTGAATATCAGCGCCGGGCGTATTGAAACGCTCTACGTGTGGCCTTCGTTAACAGGCCGTGGCATCGGCACCACGCTGCTGATCCATGCCGAGCGTATTCTGCTGGAACATGGCGTGTCTCAGGTGGAGATTGAAGCAAGCTTGGTGCTTTATGAGCGCCTGCTGCGCCGAGGGTTCGATAACCTCGGCGAGCAGTGGGTGGAACGCAGTGGTGAAATGCTTCAACGCTACCGGCTGGTGAAACAGCTCAGCGCCGTAGAAACCTAACGACTAAACGTTAAAGGTTTGAGTGATCCGCATCGACAGGTCAATGGATTTGACGTCTTTCGTCAGCGCGCCGCTGGAGATGCAATCGACCCCCGTGTCGGCAATCGCTCTCAGCGTAGAGTTATCTACGTTGCCAGAGGCTTCCAGCGTGGCACGGCCGCCGTTGATTTCTACCGCTACGTGGAGATCTTCAATGGCGAAGTTATCCAGCATAACGATGTCGGCACCTGCCGCCAGCGCTTGGTCCAACTCCTCGAAGGTTTCGATTTCCACTTCTACCGGCAGGTCGCTGGCTAGTTTGCGGGCCTGCGCCACGGCGGCCTGAATGCCACCACAGGCCGCGATGTGATTCTCCTTGATCAAGAAGGCATCCCACAGGCCCAGGCGGTGATTATGGCCACCGCCACAGGTGACTGCGTACTTTTGTGCCAAGCGTAGCCCCGGTAGCGTTTTGCGGGTGTCCAGCAGGCGTACGCCGGTGCCTTCGATCAGGTCTACATAGCGACGCGTGGCAGTGGCAGTGGCCGACAGCGTTTGCAGCATGTTAAGCGCTGCTCGCTCCCCCGTCAGCAGGCTGCGGGCTGGGCCTTCCAGCTCTAGAAAGCACTGGTCTGCCTCCAGGCGGTCGCCGTCGGCTGCCTGCCAGCGTAGGGTAACGCGACCATCCAGGCGACGAAAAATCTCATCCACCCAGGCAACGCCACACAGCACGGCAGGTTCACGGGTAATCACCTTAGCGGTTGCCCACTGGTTCTCAGGAATCAGCTGAGCCGTGATATCTCCCGTACCAACGTCTTCCGCTAACAGGCGGGCAGCACAGGCGCGAATCTCTTCAGCAAGAGCAGTTTGATAATCCATAGCGGTGGGGTCTCTGGGCGTCGTCTTCGATGACGGGCATTATAGTGAAACAGAACGCTAACGTAGAGGAGCGTGTGCGATCATGAACCAAGAAAACAGGGCAGGGCAGTGGTCCAGGGCACGGCAGGTAGCGTCGCCTAACCAGGATGCACGCCCTCACGGCGAGGTATCGCTGCTGCTCTTGCACGCCATTAGCCTGCCGCCTGGGCAGTTCTCGGGCGATGCTATAGAAGCGCTGTTTACCAATCGCTTAGACCCAAACGAGCACCCTTTTTTTGCTGAGATTGACCATTTGCGGGTCTCGGCGCATCTGCTGATTCGCCGGGACGGCGAGTGCATTCAGTTTGTCGATAGCGATCAGCGAGCCTGGCATGCTGGTCGCTCCTACTGGTGGGACTCCGCGCTGAACGCATGGCGATCAAAGCTCAATGATTTTTCTGTGGGCATCGAACTTGAGGGCGATGATTGCACTCCCTTTACCAAAGCGCAGTACACTTCCCTCGTCGACGCGGTGGGGTGGCTGATGGCTCGCTACCCGGCTTTGACGCCACAGCGAATCACCAGCCATGCCAAAGTAGCGCCGCTGCGTAAAACCGATCCAGGGCCCGCCTTCGATTGGGCGTATTTCCGCCAGCGATTGTCACAGGCGGCCTTTAAACAATAAAAGCGTGGGTTAAAAAGTAGCGTTAAGTGGTTCTTGAGGCAGGTAATAAAACGGTAGTTTAACTACATTCAGAAGGTGTTAGTCGCAGCGACAAAGGTCTTATAAAGCGCTTATGTTGCAGTGCAATAGTTTGTTTTCGATGGCTTTTTGCGGCGTGCCGGAATTGGCAGCGTGGCGACTTTGCGGTATCTTCGCATATACAAAAGGCTAATTTTTACCAAATACCTGTAGCTTAACTACATTCATGAAAGCGTAGCTCATTGAATGTAGGGTGAAAATCCCCTGCTCGATGCATCGCGTCGGCTATTCACAGGCCTGTGGTGGCCAAACACTGCAGCCGCCCCAGGCCCGAAGGGTTGGCGGGGCTCATTGTCATTTATCGTCATTCGGAGAGACCTCTATGAGTCTGGAGACAAGAGAAGATCTCGATCCGGTCGAAACCACGGAGTGGCTGGAATCCCTGGAATCGGTACTGGATCGTGAGGGCGAAGATCGTGCCCGCTACCTGATGACCCGCCTGGCGGATCGCCTGCGCCGGGACGGGATGAAGGTGCCCTTCTCGGTGACAACCCCCCACCGTAATACGATCCCGGTTCATCGCGAAGCGCCCATGCCGGGCGACCTGTTCATGGAGCGTCGCATTCGCTCCCTGATTCGCTACAACGCGATTGCCCAGGTGATTCGTAACAACCGGGCCAACCCGGGCCTGGGGGGCCACATTGCAAGCTTCATGTCGTCCGCCACGCTGTACGACGTGGGCTTCAACCACTTCTTCCGCGCCCCCAAAGGCGACTTTGAAGGCGACCTGATTTACATTCAGGGCCACGTGGCACCGGGTATCTATGCGCGCTCCTTCCTGGAAGGCCGCCTGACCGAAGAGCAGATGGACAAGTTCCGTCGTGAAGTCGACGGCGATGGCCTCTCTTCCTACCCGCACCCGTGGCTGATGCCGGACTACTGGCAGTTCCCCACGGTCTCCATGGGGCTTGGCCCGATTCAGGCTATCTACCAAGCCCACGTGATGAAGTACCTGCATCACCGTGAGCTGAAAGACATGCACGACCGCAAGATCTGGTGCTTCATGGGCGATGGCGAGTGTGACGAGCCGGAATCCCTAGGCGCGATCTCCCTGGCGGGCCGTGAGAACCTCGATAACCTGATCTTCGTGATCAACTGTAACCTGCAGCGCCTGGACGGCCCAGTACGCGGCAACTCCCGCGTTATGGACGAGTTTGAAGGCGTCTTCCGCGGTGCCGGTTGGAACGTGATCAAGGTCGTTTGGGGTCGTCTCTGGGATCCGCTGTTCGAGAAGGATAAGAAAGGCATCCTTCAGAAGCGCATGGACGAGGCGGTCGACGGCGAGTACCAGAACTACAAGGCGAACGGCGGTGCTTACACCCGTGAGCACTTCTTTGGTAAGTACCCAGAAACCGAAGCGATGGTCAAAGACCTCTCCGACGAGGATATCTGGAAGCTCAACCGGGGTGGCCACGACCCGTTCAAGGTCTACGCGGCTTACCACGAAGCGGTCAACACCACCAACGGCAAGCCCACGGTCATCCTGGCGCACACCGTCAAAGGGTACGGCATGGGCAGCGGCGATGGCGAAGCCGCCAACGAAGCCCACCAGGTCAAGAGCATGGAGTACGAAGCGCTGAAGAAATTCCGCGACCGCTTCGGCATTCCGCTCACCGACGAGCAGCTCAAAGACGTGCCGTACTACAAGCCGGAAGAGGACTCTCCCGAGCTCAAGTACATGCACCTGCAGCGCGAGCGTCTCAACGGCTACCTGCCGAGCCGCCGCAGCGATTTCGAAGCGCTGGAAATCCCCAGCCTGGAAGACAAGACGTTTGCTTCTCAGATGGGCGGTTCTAAAGGCCGCGAAATCTCAACCACCATGGCCTTCGTGCGTATCCTGAACGGCCTGGTGAAAGACAAGCAGCTGGGCAAGCAGGTTGTGCCGATTGTCCCCGATGAGGCCCGTACCTTCGGTATGGAAGGCATGTTCCGCCAGCTGGGTATCTACACTGCCGAAGGTCAGAAGTACGAGCCGGTCGATAAAGGCCAGATCATGTACTACCGCGAGGACCAGAAAGGTCAGGTACTCGAGGAAGGCATTACAGAGGCAGGCGCGATGTCGGCGTGGATCGCCGCCGCGACTTCCTACAGCAACAACAACGTCACCCTGCTGCCGTTCTACATCTACTACTCGATGTTCGGCTTCCAGCGTATTGGTGATTTGGCCTGGGCCGCAGGCGACCTGCAGGCGCGTGGCTTTATGGTTGGCGGCACCGCCGGGCGTACCACGCTCAACGGTGAAGGCCTGCAGCACCAGGATGGCCACAGCCTGATTCAGGCCTCCACCATCCCCAACTGCCGCAGCTACGACCCCACCTATGCGCACGAAGTGGCGGTTATCGTGCAAGACGGTCTGAAGCGCATGTTCACGGATCAAGAGAACTGCTTCTACTACCTGACCGTAATGAACGAGAACTACGAGCACCCTGAGCTTGAGAACGTACCGGCCGACGACATCGTCAAGGGCATGTACCTGCTTAAAGAGACGAAGGGTGACAAAGGGCGCGTTCAGCTGCTGGGTTCCGGCACCATTCTGCGTGAAGTGGAAGCTGCCGCTGAGCTGCTGGCCAACGACTGGGGCATCGGGGCGGACATCTGGAGCGTGACCAGCTTCAACGAGCTGCGTCGTGAAGCGCTGCTGCTGGAGCGTGAAGCGTTCCTCAACCCGGATGCCGAGGCCAACAAGCCCCACGTTACCAAGTGCCTGGAAGGTCGTGATGGTCCGGTGATTGCGTCTACCGACTACATGAAGCTCTACGCGGATCAAGTACGTGCTTGGGTGCCCAGTGATTACACCGTGTTGGGTACCGACGGCTTTGGTCGTTCTGATACCCGCGAGAAGCTGCGCTACTTCTTCGAAGTAGACCGCTACTTCGTCACCGTTGCTGCGCTGCGTGCGCTGGCCGACCGTGGTGAGCTTGATCGCAAGCAGGTTGGCGAAGCGCTGAAGAAATATGGCATCGATGCCAACAAGCCGAACCCGCTGACCAGCTAAACCGCTGCCCGGCGGACAGATGTCCGCCGGCTCGATCCGATTTGGAAGGAGCGCGACCTTGAGTAGCGAAATCATCAAAGTTCCCGACATCGGTGGGGATACCGATGTCGAAATCATCGAGATTGCGGTGTCAGAAGGCGACGTCATCGAAGCGGAAGACACCCTGATCACTCTGGAATCCGACAAAGCCAGCATGGATGTACCGGCCCCGAAAGGCGGCAAGGTGGTCAAAGTGTTGGTGAAAGAGGGCGATAAAGTCTCCGAAGGCGACGATATCGTTGAGCTGGAAGTGGAAGGTGGCGGTGAGAGCGATGCCGAGCCAGAAGCCGCCGCAGAAGACCGTCAGCCCGAAGCCGACGCGCCCGCCAAGCAGCCAGAAGCGGCCCCTGCGCCGAAGAAAGCCAGCGGTGGCAAGCAGACCGTCGACATCAAGGTGCCTGACCTTGGCGGCTCCGATAACGTCGAGATCATCGAAGTCGCCGTGAGCGAAGGCGATGACGTCAACGCTGAAGACCCGTTGATCACCCTGGAGTCTGACAAGGCTTCCATGGACGTGCCTAGCCCGCACAGCGGTAAGATCGTGTCGCTAACGGTGAAAGAGGGCGACACCGTTTCCGAAGGTGACGTGATTGGCCAGATGGAGATCGCGGGCGAAGGTGACGATACCGACGACGCGGACGCGCCTGAGCAGGCTGACGAGTCTGCCTCCGCTAACCAATCTGCCGACGCCGAAGACGATGCGGCCGAAGAAGAGGGCGGCAGCGGCGAGCCCGAACGCAAAGAGATTCGCGTGCCGGATCTGTCAGGCTCTTCTGACGTGCCGATTATCGAAATTGGTGTTGCCGCTGGCGATGAAGTTGACATCGAAGACCCGCTGATCACTCTGGAGTCTGATAAAGCCTCCATGGACGTGCCGAGCCCCTTCAAGGGCAAGATTCTGGAGCTCACCGTCAAAGAGGGTGATACGGTCTCCGAAGGTGACGTGATCGGCTATATGGAAGTCGCGGGTGCCAAGAAAGCCGCACCCAAAAAAGCGGCTCCTGAAAAGGCGGATAGCAAGCCGCAGAGCGCACCCAGCGCCAAGCAGGCTTCTCCGGCGGGTTCTCCCAGCCCCGAAGCGCAAATGGCCGCGCATAAGCCGCGTGACGGCAAGCTGGTTCACGCAGGACCCGCAGTACGCATGCTGGCCCGTGAGCTAGGCGTCGACCTTGGCCTCGTGAAGCCCAGCGGCCCGAAAGACCGCGTGCTGAAAGAGGACGTACAAGCGTACGTTAAGCAAGCCATTGCGAACCAGGGCAAAGCCCAGGCAGCCGCTCCTGCTGCCAGCGGTGGTGCAGGTATCCCCGCCGTGCCGGAAGTCGACTTCAGCCAGTTTGGTGACGTGGAAGAGAAGCCGATGGGGCGCCTGCTCAAGATGGGCGCAACCAACCTGCATCGCAGCTGGCTCAACGTGCCCCACGTGACCCAGTTCGACGAAGCGGACATCACCGAGCTTGAGAACTTCCGTAAAGCCATGAAGGCCGAAGCCGAAGCCCAGGGAGCCAAGCTCACGCCGCTGCCCTTCCTGGTCAAGGCGTGTGCCTTTGCACTGCGCAAGTTCCCGCAGTTCAACGTCAGCTTGAAAGGCGACGGCGATACGCTGGTGTGGAAGAAGTACGTCCATATCGGTATCGCGGTGGATACGCCGGACGGTCTGATGGTGCCCGTGCTGCGCGACGCTGATAAGAAGTCCTTGATTGAGATTGCCAAGGAGATGGCGGAGCTGGGCAAGAAAGCGCAAACCAAGAAGCTCAAGCGGGAAGAGATGACCGGTGGCTGCTTCACCATTTCGAGCCTGGGTTCGATTGGTGGCACGGCCTTTACGCCGATCGTCAACGCCCCTGAGGTCGCGATCTTGGGTGTGTCGAAAGCGCAGATGAAGCCGGTATGGGATGGCAGTGCTTTCCAGCCGCGCTTGATGATGCCGCTGTCGCTCTCCTACGATCACCGCGCGATCAACGGTGCGGATGCAGCGCGCTTCACCGCCTTCCTGGCAGACGTGCTCACCGATATCCGTCGCTTGCTGCTGTAAGCGATCATACGAGCAAGCCACAAGCGGCGCCCTTTCGGGCGCCGCTTGTGTTTATAACGGCTTAGCCGCGTAAACGGTGGCTTGGCGCAAACAGGGTGACCAAAGTACTAACGCTGGCCACTTTGCTGTTTTTGCTCAAAAAAACACAAAATAATCGTGCTCTCAGGCTTTTGGGGAGTTGTGTCGCCTGAACGGCACGGTTATTGTCGGCTTATTGATTTCATCTATCACTACCATTCAAGACGATCATTCAAGGAGCAGTGCCATGCGTTTAATCCTGTTGGGTGCCCCCGGCGCAGGGAAGGGGACTCAGGCTCAGTTTATTTGTGAGCAGTTCAAGATTCCCCAAATTTCCACCGGGGATATGCTGCGCGCCGCTATCAAGGACGGCACTGAGCTGGGCCTGAAGGTTAAAGAGATTATGAACAGCGGTGGTCTGGTGTCGGATGACATCATCATCGACCTGGTCAAAGAGCGTATTAGCCAGCCCGACTGTGAGAATGGGTTCCTGTTTGACGGCTTCCCGCGCACCATTCCTCAGGCAGATGCCATGAAGGAGGGCGGTGTGAAACTCGATCACGTACTGGAAATCGCCGTGCCGGATGAAGAGATCGTCAGCCGTTTGGCAGGTCGCCGCGTACACCCGGCCTCTGGTCGCGTGTATCACATCGAGCACAATCCGCCCAAAGAACCGGGTAAAGACGATGTGACCGGTGAAGCGCTGATCCAGCGTGAAGACGACCAAGAGTCCACGGTGCGTAACCGCCTGTCGGTCTACCACGAACAAACCGCGCCGCTGGTGGACTACTACCAGCAGTGGGCGAAAGAGGACCCGGCCGCCGCGCCGCAGTATCACCGCGTCGAAGGCGTGGGCAGCGTGGCGGACATCACGCGCCAGGTGAAAGAAGCGCTGAGCTAAGCGCGCCGCAGCGTCACGTGTCACGATGGCCCGCAGGCTTCCTGCGGGCCATCGTCGTTTCAGGCGTGTGACGGTATACTAGAGGCCTATTTTTACGGAGTGCAATACCGCTATGTCGTCGTTATACCTTCTGGCACTGGATGCCTCCTCCAGCGCCTGTTCTGCGGCTTTGCTCCGCCAAGCAAGCGGTCAGCATGACTGTTTGGCGCGCTATGAAATGACGCCACGCGCGCACACCAAGCGCTTGATGCCGATGGTGGATGAGCTGCTCGCTGATGCGGGCATTGCCCCTCAAGCGCTGAACGCCATTGCGTTCGGGCGTGGTCCCGGTTCGTTTACCGGCCTGCGCATTGCGGCCGGTGCTGCCCAAGGCCTGGCGTTTGGCTTGGACTGCCCGCTGCTCGGCATTTCGACCTTGGAGGCGCTCGCGCTACAAGCGCATCGGCGTTATCACTTTCGCCATGTAGTCACCGCGTTGGATGCGCGCATGGGCGAAGTGTATGCGGCCACCTGGCACTGCTTGAACGATACCCTAAGCTTACAAAGTGACGAGGTCGTCATCGCGCCCGGTGCATTCCGCTTGCCGGCCGACGAGACCGATTGGGTGGGCGTAGGCTCGGGCTTTAGCCTGTGGGATGAGTTTGCTGTCGGCGTGCAGGCCAGTATGTCGCAACATCTCACGGACTTAGAACCGCGCGCAGAGGAGATGGCCTGGCTGGCCGCGCGCGACTTGGACGCAGGCTTAGGCCGGGCAGCCCATGAAGCGCAGCCGGTGTACTTGCGCAATAATGTTGCCTGGAAAAAACCGGCATGAGCCAGCCGGTGCCACAGGTGGCCCTGCCGCCAGGACTAACCCTGGGGTATGTGAATGGTCAGCTTGCCTTAGCGGGGGATGAGCGCCAGTACGGCAAGCCGCTCAGCGTTGATTTTGTCTCGGGCAAGGCCGCGCACCGCCGTCAGTTCGGCGGCGGCCGTGGGCAATTGGTGGCCAAAGCCTGCGGGCTTACCAAGGGCATCACGCCGAGCGTGGTTGATGCCACAGCAGGCCTTGGCCGCGACGCCTTTGTGTTGGCAAGCCTAGGCGCGCAGGTGCTAATGATTGAGCGGGTCGAAGCCATTGCGGCGCTGCTGCAAGATGGCCTTGAACGTGCCGCTAGCGCAGATGAAACGGCATTGATTGCCGGGCGAATGGCACTTCGCCATGGCGACGCCGCGGAACAGTTGGCAGCTCTCATCGCTGATGCTGAGTTTGCGCCTCAGGTCATTCATCTGGACCCCATGTTCCCCCATCGCGAAAAGTCCGCGCTGGTGAAAAAAGAGATGCGCGTGTTTCGTGAGCTGGCCGGGGATGATGACGATGCCCCGCGCTTATTAGCAGCGGCGCTGGAGGTGGCAACCCACCGCGTGGTGGTGAAACGCCCGCGTAAGGCGCCGCCCATTGCTGGGCCTGCGCCGCAGCACACGCTGGAAGGCAAAACGAGCCGCTACGATCTGTACGTTCATCGTTCACTCAGCCGCTGAGCGTGGATGAAGCAGCGTAGCAAGAGAAGGAGTCTCTATGCAGCACGAGTGGCGAGAAGGAAATCGTGTGATTCTGCTGCCGGAAGCATCGCGCTTTTTACCGGCGATGTTTGAGGCGGTGAGTCAGGCGCAGCACTACGTGCTGGTGGAGCTCTATTTGATGGAGTCCGGCGAGCTCGCAAACCAAGTCATTGACGCGTTAGAAGCCGCAACGCGGCGAGGGGTGAAAACCTATCTATTGCTAGATGGCTATGGCGCCATGGGGTTGGAGCGAAGCGACCGTGAACGTTTGCAGGCAGCGGGCGTGGCCTTGCAGCTGTTCAACCCGATTGGCTTCCACTCGCTGGCACGCAATCTTAGCCGTGACCACCGCAAGATCGTGGTGGTGGATGGCGAGGTAGCCTTCACGGGCGGGTTTGGCGCGGTGGATGAATTCCTGGAGGCCTGGTACGAAATCGCCGCCCGGGTCGAAGGGCCCGTGGTGGCCGACTGGGAGGCGCTGTTTCGTCGCTTGTGGTGTTCGCGGCTGACCCGCTATGCGTCCCCGCAAGGGCCGCGTCTGGCACTGCCGGAGGCGCGGGTAGCCGAGCCGCAGGAAGAGGGTGTCAGGGGCAGGGTCATCTCGGGGCGTGGCTATCGCTACCAGGCCATTCGGCACTCACTCTACGCGCGGGTCCACCAGTCTCGCCAACGACTGTGGTTATGTACGCCCTATTTTGTGCCGACATTTGCGCTGCGTCGTCGCCTGATTCGAGCCGCCCAGCGAGGCGTCGACGTTCGTCTGCTACTGCCCGGTGCCAAGCACGACCACCCCGGCGTGCGCTATGCGGGTCAGCGTTTTTATCAAGGGCTGCTGAGAGCGGGCGTGCGTATTTTCGAGTTCCAGCCGACTTTTATACACGCCAAGTTCGTCCTGGCCGATGAGTGGGTTAGCCTCGGCTCCTGTAACTTTGACCACTGGAACCTACACTGGAACCTAGAGGCCAATCAGGAGATCGAGGACTCGGCGTTTGCCTGCGAAGTGCAGGCGCTTTTCGAGCGTAACTTTGCCGCCAGCCAAGAGGTGGATGCCCATGCCTGGGCCGCGCGGCCCTGGTGGCAGCGCGCCCGGGAGTGGGTATATGGCGCGCTGGATGGCCTGGTGACGCGGCTCAAGTAGCGGCTACTTGCGCTTTTTGCCCTTGGCAGGGGTTTTCTTGCGGGGCTTGGGTTTGGGCGTCTCGGGGGGTACGCGGTAGTGCAGGTACAGGTCGAGCACCAGTTCGGGCAGCTGGGCCACCAGCGCTTCCTGATTGGCCTGGTCGCTGGCCATCTCGGCCATGTCGGGTTCGTCGTCAAACAGACCCGAGAGCAGCATGAAGGGCAGCAGCAGGGTGGCCGCAGCCTCTTCGTCTTCCTGGAACCAGGCGCTCTCGTCGCTGAATACGCCCTCCATAAAGCCTGCACACCAGTCGCCAATAGGGGTTTCCTCGGCGGGCAGGCCATCCAGCGTTAGCTCGAAGGGCAGCTCCGGTAGGCCACCTTGCTCCAGTACCGCCATGGTGTTGTCGCGCAGTAGCGTCAGCAGCTGGATGATCTCTTCGCGCTCGGCGGCGTCGTGGTAGTTGGGTTCGCCTTGGAATAGCTCCTCTAGCCACTGCTCGGTGGGCTGCTCGCTAGGGGCAACCGCCAAGGCGACGAGAAAGCCGTGGGCTGAAATCAGATCGAGGGCATCTTCGCCCACTTGCTCTGAATCGAGAAAATCATCCAGCCTGTCGAGCTGTTCATCATCAAGCAGCGGCTGAGGCGGGGCATTGTCGGGCGAGTTTGCTTCGGTCACGGTATTGCGCTCTGCCATGGGGAGCCTCGTGGTCAACGTCATCTTTGAAAACCGCTGTCGATCCGTCACAATCGAGCAACGTTACTAATGGCTAGTTTATCACTAATGAAGACGTCACCACTGCCCCCTTGGCCGCGCGATGAGCTCATGTCGCGTTCTCATGACGCGCTGCTTCAGGCGGCTCAAGAGCGCGTGGCGCAGGCCCTGGCACGCTGCCGAGAAGTCTACCCAGCGCTGCCTGCCCCAAAGGTATGGTTTGATTTGAAAGGTGCTTCAGCAGGGCAGGCGCATCTTGGGCGGGGTGGACTACGCTTTAACCCAGTGCTGTTGAAAGACAATCGACAGGCCTTCTTCGATGAAGTGATTCCCCACGAGATGGCCCACTGGCTGGTCTTTCATCTGGCCAACGGCACGCGCTTAAAGCCCCACGGCCGCGAGTGGCAGTCGGTGATGCGAAATCTGTTTGGCTTGGTGCCACGGGTGACTCACCGCTTTGATATTCAGCGTTCCCAACCGCGTCCTTATCGGTATGAGTGTGGCTGCCAGATCCATCATTTTACCGCCAGACGTCATGCCTTAGTGGTAAAGGGGCGTCGTTATCGTTGCCGCCATTGTGATCAGACCTTGGTCTACAGCGCATTTGAAAACCTGTGATGCTATTTTAAGTCATTGTTTTTAAAATAAAAAACGCTAATACCAATGTCTAAGGGGAAGCCGTTCAGGACAGGTTTATGCTAGGTGAATATTACGCGCGTCGGTGTAGTCAATAATAAGGCCGACACCATTTTCTAGAGAGTGCAACTTCACGGACAAAGGCAATTTCATGAGCGAGCATAAAAACGTCTATCCAGTGCGCGATAGCATCGCTGCCAAGGCATGGGCCGATAAAGATAAATATGCGGCAATGTATCAGCAGTCCATGGACGACCCAGAAGGTTTCTGGGGCGAGCAAGCAAAACGCCTCGACTGGATTAAAACCCCCAGCAAAATCAAAAACACCTCGTTCGCCCGAGATAACGTCGATATCCGCTGGTTTGAAGACGGCGAACTTAACGTCGCGGCGAACTGCTTAGATCGCCACCTAGAGAAGCGCGGCGACCAAACGGCGATTATTTGGGAAGGCGATAACCCCAACGAATCCAAACATATTAGTTATCGCGAACTTTACGAGCGCACCAATCAGCTAGCAAACGGCTTGAAATCGCTGGGTGTTCAGAAAGGCGATACAGTAACGCTGTATATGCCGATGATTCCCGAAGCGGCCATGGCCATGTTGGCCTGCGCCCGTATCGGTGCGGTGCACTCGGTGGTATTTGGCGGCTTCTCGCCAGACGCTGTGGCCCAGCGGGTCATCGGCGCAGATTCCAAACTGGTGATCACTGCCGATGAGTCGGTTCGCGGTGGCAAGCATGTGCCGCTGAAAGAGAACGTCGACTCTGCGCTCAAGCGTGACGGCACCGATGTGTGCAAAAACGTGCTGGTTGTGAAGCGTACCGGCGGTGAGATCGACTGGCAGGAAGGCCGCGATATCTGGTTTGACGAGCTGGTCGACAAACAGTCCAGCGAGTGCCCAGCTGAGGCGATGAATGCGGAAGATCCGCTGTTCATTCTCTACACCTCAGGCTCCACCGGCGCGCCGAAAGGCTTGAAGCACACTACCGGTGGTTACCTGACCTACGCCGCCATGACGCATCAGTACGTGTTCGACTATCAAGAGGGCGAAATCTACTGGTGTACGGCAGATGTGGGCTGGGTGACCGGGCATAGCTATATCGTTTACGGCCCGCTGGCGAACGGTGCCACTACGCTGATGTTTGAAGGCGTGCCGAGCTATCCGACCCACGGCCGCATGGGTGAAATCGTCGATAAGCATCAGGTCAATATCCTCTACACCGCGCCCACAGCCGTGCGTGCGCTGATGGCTCATGGCGACAACGTGATGGATTCCAGCAAGCGTGATTCGCTGCGCTTACTGGGCTCGGTGGGTGAGCCGATTAACCCCGAAGCGTGGGAGTGGTTCTACCGCGTGATCGGCAACGAGAAGTGTCCGATTGTGGATACTTGGTGGCAGACAGAAACCGGCGGCATCATGATTGCGCCGCTGCCAGGGGCCACCGACCTGAAACCGGGCTCAGCAACGACGCCTTTCTTCGGCGTTAAACCTGCCCTGGTCGATAACGAAGGCCACCAACTCGAAGGAGCCACCGAGGGCAACCTGGTGATTCTGGACTCCTGGCCGGGGCAGGCGCGCTCTATTTGGGGCGATCATGAGCGCTTCGTTCAGACCTATTTCTCTACCTACGACGGCATGTACTTCACGGGCGACGGCTGCCGTCGTGATGAGGATGGCTACTACTGGGTCACCGGCCGGGTGGACGACGTGCTGAACGTCTCCGGCCACCGCATGGGCACCGCCGAGATCGAGTCGTCGCTGGTGGCGCACTCTGCCGTGGCCGAAGCGGCTGTAGTGGGCTTCCCCCACGATATCAAAGGCCAGGGCATCTACATCTACGTGACCCTGAACGACGGTATCGATCCCACGGACGAGCTAAAGAAAGAGTTGACCCAGTGGGTGCGTAAGGATATCGGCCCTATTGCCTCGCCGGATGTTATCCAGTGGGCGCCGGGGCTGCCGAAAACGCGTTCAGGTAAAATTATGCGCCGCATTCTGCGCAAAATTGCCGCCAACGAGTGCGATGGTCTGGGCGATACCAGCACGCTGGCAGACCCGTCGGTGGTCGATGACCTGATCGAACATCGTGCCAACCAGTAAGGGAAGCACCCCCATGAATCGTCTTGTGGGGGCTGTTTTCAATGACCAGCGTCACGCCTGGATTTATTGAATCAGGGAAAACTGCGTTAGTCTGTTGCGGTGCCGGCCATGAGCCGGCACCGCTGTTTCTGTTTGAATGACGTTCCAATAACAAATTGTGCATGTGATGCTTGGGCATGATGAAGCCCATGGGGTACCATGCTTCAACCGTATGAGCCTAGCGTCGCGGCGGCAGGCAACCCCGCTGCTCGAGGAACCGGAGGAATATCCATGGCAGTAGCCCATAAGTTTATCGTCGCTGACGACCATCCGCTGTTTCGTGCAGCGCTCACCCAGGCGTTGCGCCAGTTGGCCCCCCAGGCTGAGATTGTCGAAGCCGACACCATGGAAGCCACCACTGAGGTCGTTAATCGACACCCCGATGCGGATTTAATTCTGCTGGATCTTCATATGCCTGGTGCCCACGGCTTTTCGGGTCTCATCCAACTGCGCGGGCAGATGCCGGATATTCCGGTAGCCGTCGTATCCGGCAGCGATGAGCCCTATGTGGTGCGTCGTGCTATCGACTACGGTGCCTCTGGCTTTATCCCCAAATCATCATCGCTACAGCTGATTGCCGAAGCAGTAGGTGAGATACTTCAAGGGGAAGTATGGCTGCCAGAAGCGCTGGCAAATGTACTAGAAGAGACCAGTGAAGAGGAATCGCGCTTCGCCGAGGCGATTGCTTCTCTGACTCCCCAACAGTTCCGTGTACTGAACATGCTGACCGAGGGCTTGCTGAATAAACAGATTGCCTACGAGCTCAACGTCTCGGAAGCGACCATCAAAGCCCATGTAACGGCCATTCTACGCAAGCTGGGCGTGCACTCGCGCACTCAGGCAGTTATTGCCGCGCAGAAACTGGAAGTGGAGCCGCCAAAAGTCGAGTCGTAACGGCTAACGGCAGGTGAACAGCGCCGCGCTTAGATTTTTCTAAGCGCGGCGCTGCTGTTTTTTAGTATTAGGGTTTGGCGCGGCTGGCCTGGAGAGTACGAGTGAGTAGTGCGCGTAGGGCGGCTGGTTTCACCGGCTTGAGCAGGAGCTGGTAGCCTGCCCGCTTGATCTCTTCTGCGACGGCTTCGGTACGGTCGGCGGTGATGACAATGCCGGGAACGGCCCCTGCAAAGCGCTCACTAAGTGCTTCTAGCGCCATCAGGCCGGTGATCTCGTTATCCAGGTGATAATCTGCCAGGATGGCGTCAGGATCACCGTCCATATTGCGTAGAATCGACTTTGCCCCACCGATGCTGGTGGCGGTAAACACTTCGCAGCCCCAGCCGCTGAGCATCGCAGTCATGCCTTCTAGAATCAGTGTTTCGTTGTCGATACACACAATCCGTGTGCCCGCCAGCTTATTACCGCTACGACGGCCGCTGGGCTCCTGATCGGCGACGGTTATTTCTCGGGCCGCAACGATGGGGACGCTAACCGAGAACACAGTGCCAACGCCTTCCCAGGAGCGCACTTTGATAGGGTGGTCGAGCACTCGGCTCATGCGATCAGCGATGGAGAGTCCCAGCCCCAGGCCTTTTTCACTCTCTTTATGACGGGAAACCTGATCGAGGCGTCGGAACTCTTGAAATATCTCCGTCAATTTGGATTCGGGAATCCCTGGCCCGCTGTCCCATACTTCGATCAGCAGTCGCCCTCCTTGGCGGCGGCAGCCAAGCAGCACGCGCCCCTCTTGAGTGTAGCGAATCGCGTTGGAGAGGAAGTTCTGCACGATCCGGCGCAGCATCTGCGGGTCGGAATCCACCCACTGCTGAGTGGGCACAACGTCAAGATCCAAGCCGCGATCATCGGCCATCACCTCAAACTCAGCGCGTAGTGGGCGGAAAATATCGGCCAGGGCAAAGTGGCTGCGCCGTGGCGTCAGCGCACCGGCATCCAGCTTGGAGATATCCAGCAATGTGCCGAGAAGCTCTTCGGCGGCCTGAAGAGAGTTATCGATATGGCCAATGGTGCGCTGGGTGTCGCTGGCGGTGACGTTCTGCATTAGCGCCGAGGTGAACAGCCGCGCGGCGTTCAAAGGCTGCAGCAGGTCGTGGCTGGCGGCGGCCAAGAAGCGGGTTTTCGAAGCGTTGGCGTCTTCAGCGAGCTGTTTGGCCTGGCGCAATGCCTGCTCCGCTTCGGCACGCACGCGGTTCTCTTGGCGTAGAGCAGCGTTGGCTTCGGAGAGCGCCTGGGTACGCTCGCGCACCCGCTCTTCCAGGGTTTCGTTGGTCTCTTTGAGGGCAATTTCTGCTTGGCGGCGCTCGGTAATATCTTGATACAGCGCGAAGAAACCCAAAATCGACTGGCTGTCACCAAAGTGCGGGGTGTAGGTCACCAGCATATAGCGCATGGCGTCGTTGACCTGCATGGAGACTTCAAAACTGACCCGCTCACCGGCCAGGGTGCGCTGTACCCAGGGCACCCGTTCTTCGGCCTGTTTCACCGGCAGCACGTCTTCGTAGCGCCGCCCAATCACCGCGTTGCGGTCGATGTTGAACGCCTGCTCGTAGGCGCGGTTGGTAAAGAGATAGCGGCTCTCTTTATCGAAGTAGGCAATGAGCGCCGGGACGTTATCGGTATAGATGCGGATATTGTTTTCTGAGCGGATCAGCGCCTCTTCGATACGCTTTTGCTGGGTAATATCCTGATAGGTGTAGACAAAGCCGCCGCCGGGCATCGGGTTGCCCTGTACTTCCAGCACGCTACCATCCTGGCGGTAGCGCACGTAGCGGTGGGGTTGGCCATCGCGAATGTTATCCAGCAGTAGCTGCACGTGCTCTTCCGGGTCGCCGGGGCCGTACTCACCGTTGTGGGCGTTATAGCGGAAGATACGATCCATCGGTGCGCCGACGCGAATGATGTGGTCGGGGAAGCGGAACAGCTCTAAATAGCGCTGATTCCACACCACTAGGCGCAGGTTCTGGTCGACCACGCTAATGCCTTGATTGATGTTCTCGATGGTGGCCTGCAGCAGGGCGCGGTTGAACTCCAACACCTGAGACGCTTCATCCACAATCGAAATGACATCGGAAATGCCGATGCCCCGCCCTTGAAGGGCAGAGTTCACTACGATCCGCGCCGACGATGCCCCCAAGACAGAGGCGAGAAACCGCTCGGTGAATTGGATCACGTCGATGGAGGCGCGGGTGCCATCGTCCAGCGGCTTGCCCGCTCGGCGTGCGTAATCATCGAAGGCACGGTCGACTTGGCCCGCGCCTAAGAAGCGCTCACACAGCACTTTCAAATCGCCCACCGTTGTGGCCCCTGTCCAGGGGCGATTAACGGAGGTTTGGCGAGTTTCGACGCTATCCACAAACAGCGACGCCTGAATGCGTTCGACTACCCGCTGGGAGGTGATCTGTGAGACAAAGATATAGCAGAACAGATTGACCCCTAGCGAAAGCATCACGCCATGGGTAAAGGCATCGCCCATGTTCAGGCCAAACAGCGCCGTCGGCGACAGCCAGTTAAGCCCCAGCGGGCCACCGGCAAGCCACGCTTGAGGCAGTACACCAGCGTTAATCATGGCGGGCATGAGCAGGCTGTACGCCCAAATAGCAAAGCCCACGTTCATGCCCACAATGACGCCTAAGCGGTTGCCGCGCTTCCAGTACAGCCCGCCAATCAGCGCCGGAGCAAACTGGGCCGCCGCTGCAAACGAGAGCATGCCGATGGAGGCCAGCGAGGTGAATTCGCCAATCAGCTGATAAAAGCCGTACGCCATGGCCAGCACGGCCACGATAGTGAGGCGGCGAGCGCGCAGCACCAAACGGCCATAGTCTCTGGCTTTGGTGTCGAACCAGCGCAGCCTGAAGAGCGCCGGGATCACAATTTCGTTCGAGATCATGATGGAGACCGCCACCGCCGCCACAATCACCATGCCCGTTGCGGCAGAGAATCCGCCGATAAACGTGAGCAGCGTGAGCCACTGCTGGCCGGAGGCCATGGAAAGGGCGAGCGCATAGGTGTCGGGCTCCACACCGCTTTCTGAAAACAGCAGCAGACCAGCGGCGGCCAGGGGAACTACGAAAAAGGCAATCGCCAGCAAGTAAAGCGGAAACAGCCAGCGTGCTTTAGTGGCGTCGTTAGGGTGAATGTTCTCGACCACCGCCACATGAAACTGGCGGGGTAGACACAGGATTGCCAGCATGGCGAGCAGGGTCTGCGCCCAGAAGCTCTGGCCAAAATCCTGATTAGCGAGCTGGCGCTGAAGTTCAAGCTGACTCTCTGCGTGCCCCATCAGCTCACCCAGGCCATCGAACATGCCCCAGGTAACAAAAGCGCCGAGCACGACAAAGGCCAGCAGCTTGACCAATGACTCAAACGCGACGGCGTGGATTAAACCTTCATGATGTTCAGTGGCATCGGTATGCCGCGTGCCGAATAGAATGGCAAAAATGGCCATCACTACTGCCACATAAAAGGCCGTATCGCCAAACAGTGGCGTATGAGTAACATCGGAAGCGTCGGTGAGCACGCTGAACGTGGTGGAGACCGCTTTTAGCTGTAGCGCGATGTAGGGCAGGGTGCCGACAAGGGCGACCAGACTAGCAAAGGCGGCCAGCGATTGGGTTTTACCGTAACGGGAGGCGATGAAGTCGGCAATGGAGGTGACGTTTTGGTGCTTAGCAACGCGGATCATCTTCGCCAGCACAGGCCAGAAGAGCAAAAACGTCAGAATAGGCCCGACAAAGATACTGGCAAATGACCAGCCCGCGGTGGCAGCTTGACCCACCGCGCCGTAGAAGGTCCATGACGTGCAGTAGATAGCGAGCGCCAAGCTATAAATAATCGGGCGGCGCTGGCTAGCGCCGTGAGTGCGTGCACGCCGGTCGCCAAACCAGGCAATACCAAACAGCACTGCAATATAGAGCAGTGACACCGCGACCAGCAGCCCGCCATGAAACATAGTGTCTCCTCACCAATCGTACTTTTAACTGTACCTTTAAATAGCGCGTACTGAGCAGTACGTCTAAACAGCACGTCTAAACCGACCTTCGCCCAGCAAAGGGCTCCATTCTAGGCGAAGGGGAGGCGCTACGTCTGCCGTTCGTTGGCCAGTTGGCAAACGGTGGTCAGCAGCGGTGAGGTGTCGCGGAGTGTGCGTAGCTCATTGAGATCCGCGTCCCCGGTCTCTGAGTTTAGCGGAATCAGCTCTCGGCTTGAGCAGTTGAGGATGTAGGGCTGCGTGGTGATCAGGTCCGTATGGCGGCGCTCAAACTGGTAAAGAATAAACTTGGCCACCAGATCGCCATCGACGGTTTGGGCACGTACATTCTCGCTATCCACCACACTAAAAGTGGTGGTGATCGGGAAAATAAACGTCCAGGGTCGCCACATGTTGCTGGACGTGTCGCTGGAAATCACTTGGGCCGTTTCCGGCAGCTGCAGCTGCTTATGCTCGAACCAGTCATACTCAAATTGAACCTGATAACCCAGCATGCCCAGCCCACCAAACACCGGCACGATCCATTTGGGTAGCCGCTTACGGCTGATTGTTCGAAGCAATAGGCCGATACCTGCCGCGGCAAGGCCTGCAAACACAGCGGCCACTAAGTGCCAAATCATACTATTTCCTTCTGAAAAGCCATCGGGCTTCCCTAAGGAAGCCCGATGGAAGGTGGTTCCGTTCGCTATTGGCCGACGGCGCAATAAGGTGGAACGATTATGACTTAGTGATCAACCGCTGCACCAGCACCTTTCGGATAGCGTACGCTTTCCACCAGGTCCTGAATTTCTTGCGGCGGCGCATCGGTGGCGTTAGAGACAACGAAGGCCACAGCGAAGTTGATCAGCGCGCCTACAGCACCAAACGAGAGCGGTGAAATGCCCAGTATCCAGTTATCCGGCGTATTGGCCAGCATGTTGGTGCCCGGAATAAAGAACCAGCCCAGGTAGGTGAAGATGTAGAGCAGGGTGCAGATCAGACCTGTCAGCATACCGGCAATTGCGCCTTTGTTGTTCATGCGCTTAGAGAAGATACCCATCATTAGCGCAGGGAACAGCGAGGCACCGGCAATACCGAAGGCAAGTGCTACCGTTTGAGCGGCAAACCCAGGTGGGTTAAGGCCCAAGTAAGTTGCTAGCAGGATCGCACCGGCCATGGAGATACGTGCTGCCAGCATTTCGCCTTTTTCAGAAATTTTCGGGTTGATCATGGTCTTGATCAAGTCATGACTGATCGCTGACGAGATTGCCAAGAGCAGACCCGCTGCGGTAGAGAGTGCCGCTGCGATACCGCCCGCTGCAATTAAGCCCACTACCCAGCCTGGTAGGTTGGCAATTTCAGGGTTCGCCAATACCAGGATGTCGTTGTTTACTTCTAGCTCGTTACCTTCCCAGCCGCGATCAGAAAAATCAGCCGCATTGTTGTACATCTGGATACGACCGTCGTTGTTCAGGTCGTTGTGGGTAATCAGGCCAGTCTCTTCCCAAGTGCGGAACCAGTCAGGGCGATCTTCATAGAGGATGGGGTTAAGAGCGGCTTCTTCATAGTTTTCCACCTGCCCAGCCATATCTGGATAGACGGTTGTAGCCAGGTTGAGACGTGCCATTGAGCCAACCGCAGGAGCGGTTAAATACAGCAGTGCGATGAAGACAAGTGCCCAGCCCGCTGACCAACGTGCATCGGCTACTTTCGGTACAGTAAAGAAGCGGATAATAACGTGGGGCAGACCGGCAGTACCGACCATCAGCGATAGAGTGAACAACACCATGTTCAGCTTGTTATCAACGTCTGCGGTGTAGTCTTGGAAACCCAGTGCATTGACCACATCGTCAAGCTTCGTGAGTAACGGAATGCCGGACTCTGTATGTGTGCTGAACATGCCGAACATCGGGATTGGGTTGCCGGTAAGCTGCATGGCGATAAACACCGCCGGGATAGTGTAGGCGATGATCAGTACCACGTACTGAGCAACCTGCGTATACGTGATGCCTTTCATACCGCCGAAAACAGCGTAAAGGAAGACGATAAACGCGGCGATCCAGATACCCCAGGTGTTGCTCACTTCTAGGAAGCGGGAGAACGCAACGCCTGCACCGGTCATCTGGCCGATAACGTAGGTCACCGAGGCTACGATCAAACACACAATCGCCACTAAACGCGCGGTGTTACTGTAGAAGCGGTCGCCGATGAAATCTGGAACGGTGAACTTGCCGAACTTACGCAGGTAAGGGGCAAGTAGCATCGCCAGGATAACGTAGCCCCCAGTCCAGCCCATCAGGAAGGTGGAGTTAGCGTAGCCGCCAGAAGCGAGCAAGCCCGCCATAGAGATAAATGATGCCGCCGACATCCAGTCGGCTGCTGTCGCCATGCCGTTGGTAATCGGGTGTACGCCGCCACCGGCGACATAGAAGTCTTTGGTGGAGCCCGCTCGCGCCCATATCGCAATCCCGATATAGAGCGCAAACGAGGCGCCAACAAACAGTAAGTTAATTGCAAACTGGCTCATGCTGGCTTACTCCCCCAGGCCGTATTTTTTGTCGAGCGCGTTCATTCTCCAGGCGTAGAAGAAGATCAGCACGATGAAGGTAAGAATGGAGCCTTGCTGAGCAAACCAGAAGCCCAGGTCCGTTCCGCCAACGGGAATGCCCGCGAGTAGCGGACGGAATAGGATGGCGCATCCATAGGAGACAAATGCCCAAACCACGAGGCATCCGAAGATTAGCCGGACGTTGGCCTTCCAGTATTCAGCAGCATTGGATTTATCGTCTGCCATTGTGTTGCTCTCCAGTTGTGATTTTTAGGGTTGGAAAGTGAACTCAAGATAGCGTTTGGTTCATCAGGGCGACCCCGCATAGAAAACCGCGCTGGGTGTTGGGCGGTAAGACAGCGTTGCCAGGCACGTCACCTTCTTATTGTTAAGCCGTCTTGTGTCGTTATTGGGTGATCGGCAAGTTATCGTCAGCGGCTTGAAGTGCGTTAGATAGGTGTCGTGCGATTACCCTGTATGACTCGTTGATAATACTGGGCAATAATCGCAAAAAATAAATCCCAGACTTTGGTATCAGGTGCTCTTTGCAAGGCAGTTAAATTGGCTGTTTTGAATATAAAGCATTATTTTTATTGATTTTTCATCGATATTTAAACGCCGTCTGAGAAGTGATAGGACAATAGTCTATGGCTCGGTTAAAAGTAATGTTTGCTACCTTAATGAGTGATGTTTAATCGTTTTAAGAGAGTTTAAAAAAGACACTACTTTAGTCGCTAAACGAACGTCGTTAAGACGTTAGCGCTATAGCTTAAAGTATAATAAGTGAATGAGTTGAAAAGTAGTCAAACCGTTCGTTTTACTTCCCAACCCCTGCCCTTAAGCGAGGTCGCCCATGGTAGAAATGGATCTCTCCCAGCTACCGTTTACGCTGATGGATGAGGCGGGGCGCGATCATGTTCGTCGCGGGATGGATCTTGCCTACTTTGACCGCGATGAAATTATTCTGGAGATGGGCCAGGCGGGCGAATCCGTTTTCTTGATTCATAAAGGCGAGGTCGCCGAACTTGATCCCACCCTGCCTGCTGCTAGTGCGCGCATTGGCCACTACACCGCAGGCGATTTGTTTGGCGCCATCAGTATCCTCAACGGCAAAAGCCGCTACCGCTTCCAAGCTGAACAAGAGTGCCTGTGCTATGTGATGCCTAAAGCGCTGTTTACTCAACTGTGCCGTCACTATCCACCGTTTGAGCAGTTCTTTAAGCAGTCGCTCTCACACAAAGCGCGCCTGCTCACCGAAAAACGCGCCGAAGGCGGCGTCACTATGGCGGGCTTTATGCTGGCCAAAGTGAATGAGTGTATGCGCGAGCCGCTGCTCATTGATGCCTCAAAGAGTATTCATGACGCTGTTCGACAGCTACATGATAGTCATGCCGACAGTCTACTGGTCGCTACTGCAGGCGCCCTGGGCATGGTGACCAAAACCGATCTGCTCAATGGGTTGGTATTGGGTAACTGCACCCAGGCAACACCGGTTGAAGCGCTGGCCAACGTCTCCTTGGTCACGGTAGCTCCCGAGCAGTACCTGTTTGAAGCGCTGATTTTAATGACCCGCCATAAAGTGGCGCGGGTGGTGGTAATGGAAGGGGAGAGTGTTAAAGGCGTCGTTGAGCTAATGGACGTGTTGAGCTTCTTCTCTAGCCGTAGCTACGTGGTCAGCCTGCAGGTGGAGCAGGCCAACAGTCTGGAAGCGCTGGCGGCGGCCAGCCAGCGTACGCCGGAATTAGTGAATGCGCTGATGGTGCAGGGCGTAAAGCTGCGTTTTGCCATGGATCTGTTGGCGGCGCTGAACGGGCGCATTATGAGCAAAGCGTGGAGCTTCACAGTGCCTGAGCAGTACCACACCCAAAGCTGCTTAATGGTGATGGGCAGCGAAGGACGCGGCGAGCAGATCCTCAAAACCGATCAAGATAACGGGTTGATCTTAGCTGATGATTGCCAGTGGCCCACGGTGGCTGAGGAGATGAACACTCTAACGGAAACGCTAATCCAGCTAGGCTATCCACCTTGCCCCGGCAATATCATGGTGTCTAACCCAGAGTGGGTAGGTACGGTTTCCCAGTGGAAAAACAATATCACTAAGTGGGTCAATGCCCGAGATGGCGATAGCCTGATGAAACTAGCGATTCTATTGGACTCCCACGGCGTGGCGGGTAATCCGGCGCTACTGGATCAGGTGCGTGAAGCGCTGTTTGAGCGCTGCTCCCACGATGAACTGCTGCTCTCTTACTTTGCCCGGGCGGCACTGCGCTTCTCGACGCCTCTGACGCTATTTGGCTCGCTGAAAAAGCCCCAGCACGGTATTGATATCAAAAAAGGCGGTATTTTTCCGATAGTCCACGGTGTGCGTACGATGGCCCTTGAGCGGCGCATTAATGCGACCTCTACCTTGGACCGCTTAGATGCCTTGGCCGCCGATGGGCGGCTTGACCGCCGCTTTGCTGATGATCTAGGCGAGGCGCTGGCGCTGTTTACCGAGCTACGCCTTCGTCAGCAGCTTCAGGAGTTGGATAACGCCAACCCTAAACGCACCAATCGAGTGGTCGTTCAGGAACTCTCTTCGCTAGAACGGGACTTGTTGCGTGAAGCCCTACACATCGTGAAAGACTTTAAGCAGCGTCTTTCCCATCGTTACCATTTGGAGTATTCGTGAGCGGAATGCGCCTGTTAGATCGACATATGACCCTGTTCAGCGGTTCACTGCGCACTCTGCTTCAGCGTGAGAGCGACCGCCGTCGCTGGGCGGACTCGCCCTATGCCTGGCTGTTTCAGCCTTATATGGGGGAAGAGGCCGTGGCCATGGCGTGCCAGGTAAGCGCCGTTCAGCCCGCTGTAATGAGTGTGGCGGCGGTGGTGCTAAGCCCGCGCCAAGTGCACACCAGCCGTACGTGGGTGGCCACCTTAGTCGCATCATCGGCGCTGGCGCCTGCTACTCTGCGACGCCATCATCAGTTGCATGCCACGCACTCGCCCCGTTCTCCCGATGCTGAGTGTCTGAGTGAGCTGGCGGAGTTTATCGAACATCGCGAAAAACCCCGTACTTCTAGTGCGAGGATGGATAGCGAGGGGCGCGAGAGCGCCCCTAGTCCGGCCTCGATTGTTGCTCAATATACTGTTTGACCATGCTCAGGGGGGCGCCTCCGACACTTCCCGCAAAGTAGCTTGGACTCCACAGCGAGTTCTTCCGGTAGGCGGGCTGTACCAGTTCAGGGTGTAGTAACTTCATCCGCCGGCTGGATACCCCCTTCAAACTATTCACCAGCTTGGATACCGCCACTTTGGGTGGAAAGTTGACAAGCAAATGGACGTGATCGGTTTCACCGTTGAACTCCTGTAGCTCCGCCTCGAAGTCCCGACACACTCGGTCGAAAAGTAATTCGAGGGAGTTGAGATGCGCGCCGGTAAACACCTTGCCCCGATACTTGGTGACGAAGACCAAATGGACGTGGAGTTCAAAAACGCAGTGCCTTCCTGTTCTGATAGCTTGTTTGGTTTCCATAGACCAAATATATTCGAAGCCATGAAGCAGACCAAGACCCTCAAGGTTCGAGTGAAGGACAAACACGCCGCCGAGCTTAACCGCATGGCCCGCAGCGTGAATTTTGTTTGGAACTACCTCAACGAACTGTCTTCCCGAGCCATTCGGGAGAAAGGTCTGTTTCTGTCTGCCTACGACATGCACCCCTATACCAAGGGTGCTGGCAAGGACCTCGGCCTGCACAGCCAAACGCTGCAATGCATTGCTGCTGAATACGTTGCCCGCCGCAAGCAGTTCAAAAAGCCCCGCCTGAATTGGCGCAAGTCCGGCGGTGTGCGCCGCTCACTTGGCTGGATTCCGGTCAATACCGGCGCGGCCAAGTGGAAGAACGGGCAGGTATTTCACAACGGCACCTACTTCAAGGTGTGGGATAGCTACGGCCTGTCGACATACAAGTTCCGTGCCGGCAGTTTCAACGAAGATAGCCGGGGCCGGTGGTATTTCAATGTTGCGGTCGAGGTGGACGTTCAACCGACGCTTGGGCAGGGTGCCGTTGGCATCGACCTTGGGCTCAAGGATGTGGCCACCTGTAGCGATGGAGGAAGGCTGGAAAACAGCCGCTTCTACCGCCGGATGGAAGACCAGTTGGCGACAGCCCAACGTGCCCGCAACAAGCGGCGGGTAAAAGCTATTCACGCCAAGATCAAGAACCGTCGCCAGGACGCGCAGCACAAGTTTTCCCGGAAACTCGTCAACCAGTACGGCGAAATCGTCGTGGGCGATGTTTCCTCAACCAGGCTCGCGAAGACCAGGATGGCCAAAAGCGTCTACGACGCTGGCTGGTCACAACTGAAAACGATGCTGGAATATAAATGCGCTCACGCAGGCATCGTCTTCAAGGTCGTTCGCGAAACCAACACCACCCGCGCCTGTTCGTCGTGCGGCTCGCTTAGCGGGCCGC
>NZ_JBSXNN010000054.1:0-19211 GCF_056857635.1 Vreelandella sp. L-15
GACGAACACCCTTGCTGTTCAGCTAACGGTTCCCGCTATCAGGGTCCGTAGGGGACTTTCACCCCCAAGTCATCCGGCCAACCACCACGGCGGACCGGATAGCGCCTAATTGGCGCTGCGCGCCATGCCTGGCGCACCATAAAAACAGTTAACCGCCCAAGGCGGCGATTAACGCTGGCAACCGGGGCAAAACACACTGGCACGTTGACCCAGGGTAATGCGCTTCAGCTCGCTGCCACAGCGTAGGCAAGGCTGCCCGTGGCGTCCGTAAACATTCAGCCGCTGGGCGAAGTAACCAGGCTCGCCTTGGCCGCTGACAAAATCGCGCAGCGTGGTGCCACCTTGGGTAATGGCCGCCGCCAACACCTCTTTGACGGCCGCCGCTAGCGCGTCGTAGCGCGCTTGGGAAATTCGCCCCGCCGCACGGCGCGGGTCGATGCCTGCCATAAACAGCGCTTCGGCGGCATAAATATTGCCCGCACCCACCACCACACGGTTGTCCATCAAAAAGGGCTTTACTGCCACCCGCTTATTACGCGACAGACGGTAGAGCCACTGGCCGTTGAAGGCATCGCTAAGCGGTTCAGGGCCAAGGTGAGCAAGGCGGGTATCGCGGCTGCCGTCGCCCTGCTGCCAGTCGACAAACCCAAACCGACGCGGGTCATGGTAGCGCAGCACGTAGCCGCTAGCGGTCACCACATCCACATGGTCGTGCTTTTTCGGCAAATCCCCCAGGCGGGCAATACGCAGGCTGCCCGACATGCCTAAGTGCCACAGCAGCGTGGCACTGCCATCAGCGGTGGCTAGCGGAATCTGCAGGTATTTAGCTCGTCGGGCCAACTCGCCCACTCGTGCGCCGATTAAGCGTTCGGCCAGGTCGTCCGGCACTGGTACCCGCAGGCGTGGCTGGCGCACCCGCACTTCGGTAATTTCTTGCCCCTCTATATAGGGGGCGATGCCACGTCGCGTGGTTTCAACTTCAGGCAGTTCGGGCATGATGAAAGCCTATGATGACAGCACAGTGACAGCGATTAACGGCCAAGGCGCTAACGACAGACATGCAAAAACCCGGCTTTAGGCCGGGTTTTTCAACAGGCGCTCGCCTGCGGTGAAAGCCGATCATCGTAATCGCGATTACTTGATCTTGGCTTCCTTGTAGATAACGTGCTTACGGACCACCGGGTCGTATTTCTTGAATTCGAACTTATCCGGGGTGTTCCGCTTGTTCTTATCAGTGGTGTAGAAGTGGCCTGTACCGGCACTAGACACCAGCTTGATCTTATCGCGCATGGTTTAACTCTCCCAAAAGTGCTTAGCAAAAAGCTGGCTTAGATAGCGTCGCCGCGTTTGCGGATATCGGCCAGAACCGTCTCGATACCTTTCTTGTCGATGATGCGCATGCCTTTAGAGGAAACGCGCAGCTTGACGAAGCGGTTTTCAGACTCAACCCAAAAACGATGGGTGTGCAGGTTCGGCAAGAAACGACGACGTGTCTTACGCTGGGAGTGAGAAACGTTATTACCAGTTACCGGACGCTTGCCGGTAACCTGACATACTTTGGACATGAGAGCCTCCAACCGCTTGGCGAGTTGTTCAAAACTGTCGGGCAAACCGGAGCAGGGAGGGAGTCGACGCAGTTAACCGCCTAGCTGTACCCAAATCCGTTATTCAACCCAAGTTCAAAGGTGGCACTTTATACCAGAGCACCTAGCTACCAGCAAGCGAAACCGCCCAAAAAGGCCAAAAAAGCGCGTTTTTGGACAATTTACTTAGAAAAAGGGCAAAGACCGAAGGGTCGAGCACACGTCTTCTGCTGCTGATGCTGCTGAAAATTACCGCTATAGCCAGCCACGCTCGGCAAATGACACCACTTCTCCGTCCCCCACCACAAAATGATCGAGTACCCGCACGTCAAAGAGTGCAAGGGCATCTTTTAAGCGTTCTGTGATACGTCGATCAGCATCGCTGGGCTCAGCCACACCCGATGGGTGATTGTGGGCCAGGATGACAGCACCAGCGTGTAACTCAAGCGCACGCTTGGCAACTTCGCGGGGGTAAACGGATGCGCTGTCTAGGGTACCGCGAAACAGGGATTCATAGCGAATAATTCGATGCTGTGTATCCAAAAAAAGTACGGCGAACTCTTCATGCCCCAAGTGACGCAGCTGTGAGCTCAAATAGTGGCGCACCAACGCAGGCGACGTTAGGGCATTGCCACGAGCCAGTTGGCTGGCCAAATGCCGTCGAGAGAGCTCTAGGGTGGCCTGCAACTGGGCAAATTTAGCACTTCCCAGACCACGGGCGGAGCAGAACTGGGTTTGGTCCGCCTCAAGCAACTGCCTTAACCCCCCAAAGTTCGCCAGCAAGTCCCGCGCCAAGTCTACCGCTGAGCGCCCCTGCACGCCTACTCGCAGAAAAATCGCTAACAGCTCGGCATCCGAAAGCGCCTGCGCGCCCATATTCAACAGCTTTTCCCGTGGCCGCTCACCTTCGGGCCAATGATTAATCCCCATCCACGCCTCCCTAATGGTTCTTTTAACGCACTGCCATGACCACCAGCCTCACTATACCTCGCATTATGGCGAATCTGCCGAGCATGCCAAAATAATCAGCCAAATGGTATGGTAAGCCCCTTGTTGATCGTCACACTGGACTGCCCACCATGGCCCCACTTTCGCACTCCCCCTTATCGTCGCTAGCGGGTAAGCGCCTGCTGCTGGGCGTTAGCGCTGGCATCGCGGCCTACAAAAGCGCCCTTATCGTGCGGCAGCTAAAACAGGCTGGCTGCGAGGTTCGTGTAGTGATGACCGAGGGAGCCCAGGCGTTTATAACGCCACTCACGCTTCAGGCACTTTCGGGCGAGCCGGTGCGTACCTCGCTACTCGACCCTGAAGCGGAAGCTGGCATGGGGCATATCGAGCTGGCCCGCTGGGCGGATGCCATCGTCATCGCCCCGGCCACCGCCGACTTGATCGCGCGGCTGGTCCATGGCATGGCGGATGACTTACTGACCACTCTATGCCTTGCTTCTGAAGCACCGCGCCTCATCGCCCCTGCGATGAATCAGGCCATGTGGCGCCACCCAGCCACTCAGCGCAATGTGAAACAGCTGGCCACCGATGGCTGGCAGTTGATTGGCCCGGCGGCGGGCGATCAGGCCTGCGGCGACGTCGGCCCAGGGCGCATGAGCGAGCCTGATGAAATTCTGGAGGCCGTGAGCCGCCATTTTGCACCGCCCATTACCCCTTCGGCCAGCGCCCCCCATGTCGTGATTACCGCTGGCCCCACGCGGGAGGCACTAGACCCTGTCCGCTACCTGTCGAATCACAGCTCGGGGAAGATGGGCTATGCCCTGGCGGCCGAGGCGGCCGCACAAGGCGCACGAGTAACGCTGATCAGCGGCCCGGTGAATTTGCCTACTCCCCAAGGAGTCGAGCGACTCAACGTCGAAACCGCCGTACAAATGCATACAGCAGCGCTTGAGCTAGCGCCCCAGGCGGCGCTGTTTATCGGCTGCGCAGCGGTGGCCGACTACCGCGCCGCCAACGCGGCCGAGCACAAGCTGAAAAAAACCGACGACCAGGACACCCTAACGCTCACGCTGGTGAAAAATCCCGACATCATTGCCGATGTGGCGGCGCTACCGGACGGCCAGCGCCCCTTTGTCGTGGGCTTTGCCGCCGAGACCCAAGACATCGAGCGTTACGCCCAGGATAAGCTCGCCCGCAAAGGGCTCGATATGATCGTCGCCAACGATGTTTCCCAACAGGGGCTGGGATTTGGCAGCGACGACAACGCGGCGCTCCTGCTATGGCGAACATCCGACGGTAGTGACCGACTCGTTGCACCGCCACAGCCTAAAACGCAGCTGGCCGCGCTGATCGTTCGGCACGCCCTCACCCACCTCTCTTTGACCTCTTCTGGAGCCTAACCATGAGCAGTTCCCGCCCTCGCCTGCAGTGCAATGTGTTGGATGAGCGCCTGCACGACTATCTCCCCACCTATGCCACGACAGGCTCTGCGGGCATGGACTTACGCGCCCTGCTGGATGAGCCGCTCACCCTTGCCCCCGGCGAATGTCAGCTCGTCCGCACCGGCCTTGCCATCTATATTGAAGATCCGGGTTTAGCGGGAATGATTCTGCCGCGCTCTGGCCTAGGCCATAAACACGGCATCGTGCTGGGTAACCTAGTTGGGCTCATCGACTCCGACTACCAGGGCGAGCTAATGATCTCGGTATGGAATCGCGGCCAGGACAGCTTCACGATTGCGCCCTTCGAGCGGCTCGCCCAGTACGTTCTGGTCCCCGTGGTGCAAGCTGAACTCGATATCGTCGATAGCTTTAACGACTCTACTCGCGGCAGCGGCGGTTTCGGCAGCACCGGCCGCCAGTAACCCCGTTCGCCAGCCCACTCCCTTTCAGCGTTTTTCAAGGATCGATGATGACCGTACCCGCTTCGATATTTCGTGCTTACGATATTCGCGGCATCGTGGATGACACGTTAAGCGAAGCCACCACCGAGCTGATTGGCCGCGCCGTCGGCTCTGAAGCCGCCGTTCGTGGCGAGCAGACGGTGATTGTGGCGCGAGATGGCCGCACCTCTGGGCCGCGCCTGCAAGCAGCGCTCATTCGCGGCCTTCAGGCCGCCGGGCGGGACGTTATCGATATCGGCATGGTGCCCACGCCGGTGCTCTACTTCGCCACCCACACGCTGCCGGAGAGCCGTTCAGGGGTGATGCTCACCGGCAGCCACAACCCACCGGACTACAATGGCTTTAAAATCGTCCTGGCGGGCGACACCTTATCGGGCGACGCGATTACTGCGCTCTTTGGGCGTATCCAGGCGGGCAATTTCACCCAGGGCCAGGGCAGCGTGAGCAGCCAAGATCTGCGCGCCAGCTACCTGGAACGCATCTTGAGTGATGTGAAGGTAACACGCCCGCTCAGCGCCGTGGTGGATTGCGGCAACGGTGTGGCCGGAGAGCTTGGCCCGCAGCTTATTCAGCGGCTTGGGGTCACCACCACACCACTGTTTGACGAGATCGATGGCCGCTTCCCCAACCATCACCCCGACCCCGGCAAGCCGGAAAACCTGCAGGATCTGATCCATCACGTCCAGCAGAGCGGTGCCGACATCGGCCTTGCCTTCGACGGCGACGGTGACCGCCTGGGCGTCGTCACGCCCCGTGGGCGTATGATTTACCCTGACCACCTGTTAATGCTGTTTGCCACCGATATGCTGTCGCGCAATCCTGGAGCGAAAGTGGTGTTCGACATCAAGTGCACCGGCAATCTTGCCCGGGTGATTAGCGAGGCTGGCGGCGAGCCTGAGATGTGGCGCACCGGCCACTCACTGATCAAAGCGCGTATGAAAGAGACCGACGCGCTGCTGGGCGGCGAAATGAGCGGACATATCTTCTTTAAAGAGCGCTGGTACGGCTTTGATGACGGCCTCTACTCAGCCGCACGGCTGCTGGAGATTCTTGCCCAATTCCCCGGCGACGCGGACACTTTCTTTGACCAATTCCCCCAAGATGTCAGTACGCCAGAAATTAACGTCAGCGTTTCCGATGAAGAAAAATTTGCCATTATCGAGACACTTGCCAGAGAGGGCGACTTCGGCGAAGGTATCAAAACCACGCTGGATGGCATTCGCGTTGATTACACCGACGGCTGGGGATTATGTCGCGCCTCTAATACGACGCCCGCCCTGGTACTGCGTTTCGAGGGAAAAGATAGCGCAGCGCTCGCTCGAATCCGCGAGCGCTTTGAAAAAGCGCTACATGGCGTCGCGCCTACACTGACCATACCGGCCACCACAACGACATGATCGCGCCCTTAGAACGCGCGACGTGTTAAAAAATGCTGTCATCCAGGCGCGTAAGCGCCTAGCAACGCAACAGACATTAAAAAGAGCAAAGGGACAACGTCATGAGTTCAGCTAGCCGCGACCCCCAGGTCGTTGTGGAGGTGCTGTCAGAAGCGCTTCCCTACATTCAGCAATTCTCCGGCAAAACCGTCGTCGTCAAATACGGTGGCAACGCCATGACCGAAGATACGCTGATCGACTCATTTGCTCGCAACATCGTGCTGATGAAGGAAGTTGGCATTAATCCGGTGGTGGTTCACGGCGGCGGCCCGCAAATTGGCAGCCTGCTGGAGAAGCTCAATATCGAATCCCGCTTCGTGAATGGCATGCGAGTCACTGACTCGCAAACCATGGATGTCGTGGAGATGGTACTGGGCGGCTTGGTGAACAAGAGCATCGTCAACCTGATCAATCAAAGCGGCGGCAAGGCGATTGGCCTGACTGGCAAAGATGGCGCCCAGATTCGCGCCCGGCAGCTGAAGGTGGAGCACCAGAGCCCGGAGATGACCGCGCCGGAAATCATCGATATCGGCCATGTCGGCGAAGTGGAGTCGATCTCCACTGACCTGATCGAGATGCTGGCCGCCCGGGACTTTATTCCGGTCATCGCTCCCATCGGCGTGGATGACAAAGGTAACAGCTACAACATCAATGCCGATCTGGTAGCAGGCAAGCTGGCCGAAGCGCTGAACGCCGAGAAGCTGATGCTGCTGACCAACGTGGCGGGCTTGATGAACAGCGAAGGCAAGGTACTAACAGGGCTCACCACCGCCCAGGTAGACGGCCTGATTGCCGACGGCACCATCTACGGCGGGATGCTACCCAAAATCCGCTGCGCGCTGGATGCCGTGAAAGGCGGTGTGAACAGCGCCCATATTATTGATGGCCGCGTTCCTCATGCCGTACTGCTGGAAATCTTTACCAACGCCGGGGTAGGCACCCTGATCACTGACGCAGGTTAATCGCGACGGAGGGCAAGAGTCATGAGTGACGATCGCAAACCTCGCCGCCGCGAGCAAATTCTGCAGGCGTTAGCCATCATGCTGGAAGAGGACAGTGGCAAGCGGATCACCACGGCCGCACTGGCGCGCCAAGTGGGCGTTTCCGAAGCGGCGCTGTATCGCCACTTCCCCAGCAAGGCGCGCATGTTCGAGGGACTGATCGACTTCATCGAAGAGAGCATTTTCGCACGCATTACCCGCATTCTGGATGACATCCCCGACGCCACGACCCGCTGCGGGACAATTCTCTCGCTCCTGCTCGGATTTGCCGAGAAGAACCCCGGGCTTGCCAGGGTGCTAGGGGGCGATGTGCTCACCGGTGAAACCGCACGGCTGCGCCAGCGGGTACACCAGCTCTTCGAGCGCCTGGAAACCCAGCTCAAGCAGGTGCTGCGGGAAGCCGAGCTGCGCGAAGGGCGGCGCACCAGCATCACCGCCTCAGCAGCGGCCAACCTGCTCATCGCCCAGGCCGAAGGGCGTATTTCGCAATACGTCCGCAGCGACTTCAAGCGGCTGCCTACCGAGTATTGGGAGGATCAGTGGACGCTACTCTCGGGCCAGCTATTTAGAAACGCTTCCCAACCCGCATAATGAGGCGCGTGCTCTCAGCACATGCACAAAGCAAATGAAAACGCCCCGCCGTAACGATACCGGCGGGGCGTTTTCCTGCGTGAGGCGTGAGTGTTACGCAGCGATGGCCGCGTCGCCCATTTTTTGGCGCAGCTTCTTCATGGCGTTCTTCTCAAGCTGGCGGATACGCTCGGCACTAACGCCGTATACATCGGCCAAGTCGTGCAGCGTGGCTTTATCATCGGTGAGCCAACGACGCTGCAGAATGTCCCGGGAGCGCTCATCCAGCTCTTTCAGCGCCAGCTGCAAGCGGCGAGTGGAGTCCTCTTCAAAGTCGCTATCCTCTAGCTGGGCCGCCGGATCGGCGGAGGCATCGTCAAGGAAGTAGGCAGGCGCTTGGTAAGCACTCTCCTCATCGTCGCTGGGCGAGGCATCATAACCTGCATCAAACGCCGAGAGGCGACCTTCCATATCGCGCACGACTTCGGGCTTCACATCAAGGTCTTTAGCGATGGCATCGACTTCATCGTTGTTCAGCCATGCCAAACGCTTTTTCGCGCTACGCAGGTTGAAGAACAGCTTGCGCTGAGCTTTGGTGGTAGCGATTTTAACGATGCGCCAGTTACGCAGCACAAACTCGTGAATCTCTGCCTTGATCCAATGCACGGCAAACGATACCAAGCGTACCCCTTGATTGGGATCGAAGCGCTTGACGGCTTTCATCAAACCGACGTTGCCTTCCTGAATCAAGTCCGCTTGCGGCAGACCGTAACCGGAGTAGCTGCGAGCAATATGCACCACGAAACGAAGGTGCGATAGCACCAGTCGACGTGCCGCCTCAAGATCGCCCTCATCGTAAAGGCGGAACGCCAGCTCGCGCTCCTCTTCGACGCTCAGCACCGCGATGCCATTCACCGCTTGAATGTAGCCACCCAGGTCATTGCCTGGTGAAAACTGTCCCACCGGTAGAAGACTAGTGCTCATATGCAGATGGCCTCCCTTAAAACCTATCGTGGTTGACGTGCTGGCGTCGCGTGAATGTGCGCAGCCAAACGTCTTGCGTTAACCTTAAGACCTTAGGCGAACCCAGAGGTTCAAACGATCGACGCACAGTTGGCATCGATCACGCCACGGGGGTAGAAATTCCCGTGACTGCCCGCATGGACAATATCGCGAAGTCTATGTACTGCCTATAACGTGAAGATGACAACGCGACAGACGCATGCTCAGCGCGGGCGTATGCTGGAAAGATGGCGCGTGACGGCAAGCCAAGCGCCCAGCCAGCCAAGTAGTATACTGCAGGATAGCAGAATTGTAGAGCCTGTCACATCTAGCTGCGGCAAGGTGAAGCTGGCACCGTAGCTGGCCGCCAGCGCCGCTACCGGCAGTGAGAGCCAGTGATTACCCAAGGCCAATAGACCCAGCGCCAAAAGCCCGCCGCCAGCGCCATACCAGGCTCCACTGTACAAGAACGGGCGACGTACGAAGGCGTGCGTTGCGCCGATCAGCATGACCACTTCGATTTCACGGCGTCGACTCTCCACCGCCAAGCGAATGGTATTACCGACGACCAGCAGTACACCGAAACCAAACAGCACCCCCAGCGCCAGCGCCACGCGGCGTCCCAACGCCGCCAGATGGCGCAGCCGCTCGACCCAGGCCAAATCGACGCGTACTTCATCGATGCCAGTTACCCCCTCGAGCCGCTCGGCCAGTTCAGCCATCGCAGCGGGCTCTACATCTTGAGGGGAAATGACGATACTCGTGGGGAGCGGATTATCGTCAAGCCCTGCCAGGGTATCGTCGATGCCCAACGACTGCTGGAAATCCGCCATGCCCTGCTCTGGGCTGATCATACGCGTCTGCGCCACGCCGCCGTCAGCACTCACCGCCTCTTCGATCCGAGCCGCCTGCGCTGCATCAATCCCCATATCGAGATAAACGGTGAGCGACGCGCTTTCATCCAGCTCGGCATCCAGCAGCTTGGCGCTGTCCAACGTCAGCCATAGAGCAGCGGGAAGTACCAAGGCAATGGCAATGGCCAGCATGGTCAGCAGGTTTCCCAACGGGTAGCGCACCAGTCGAAAAAGGCTATCCAGCGCCATGGCCCGGTGGTGACGCCCCCAGGCACGCAGGCGACTGCTAAAACGTGTTTGCTGAGCGCGCGCCCCACTGCGAGGGGCTGTTTCCGAGGCAGGTGCGGCGGGCTTGGGTGTTTGGCGCTTACCCCGAGGGGCGGCGCCGCTTTGGCGAGCATTGGCTGAGCGCTTCATGCAGCCCCCTCATCGGCGACTAAACGACCGTCCTGCAGACGCAGAATCCGATGACGCAAGCGCGCAATCAGCGCCAAATCGTGGCTAGCGATCATGACCGTAGTGCCGATGCGGTTGAAGTCCTCGAACAGCCCCATGATATCGGCAGAGAGCTGTGGGTCTAGGTTACCGGTGGGCTCATCGGCAAGCAGCAGCGCGGGCTTATTAACCACGGCGCGGGCGATGCCCACCCGCTGCTGCTCACCGCCGGAAAGCTCGATGGGCAGGGCTTTTTCGCGGTGCAACAGGCCGACTTTATCCAGAGCTGCCCGCACCCGCCTCGCCGCCTCTCGGGGCTCTACACCCTGAATTTCTAGCGGCAGCGAAACGTTATGGAACACGCTGCGATCAAATAGCAGCTGGTGGTCCTGAAATACTACGCCAATCTGGCGACGATAAAACGGCACCTGGCTGGCGTGGAGCTGAGCAATGTCATGCCCGGCTACCACTACTCGCCCACGGCTGGGCTTTTCTAGGCGCATAATCAGCCGCAGTAGCGAGCTTTTTCCCGCCCCGGAGTGGCCAGTCAGAAACACCATTTCGCCTCTCGCCACGCGAAAGTTCAGATGCGCCAGCGCGTCAAAGCGCCCTCCATAGCGCTTCCCCACATGCTCAAAAGCAATCATGCGCGACCATCATCCCCTTGACGGTCAAACAGCGCGTTGACGAAGTCGTTAGCATTGAAGGGGCGCAAGTCGTCCAGACCCTCACCCACCCCGATAAAGCGAATCGGCGTTTCTAGCTGTTTCGCCAGGGCAAAGATAATCCCGCCTTTGGCGGTGCCATCCAGCTTGGTTAAAGTAATGCCGCTAATCGGCACCGCCTCATTAAAAGTAGTGGCCTGGGAAATTGCGTTCTGCCCCGTGCCTGCATCCAGCACGAGCATGACCTCGTGGGGCGCCGTGTCATCGAGCTTCTGCATCACACGGTGCACCTTTTTCAGCTCTTCCATCAGGTGGCTCTTGTTGTGCAGCCGCCCGGCGGTATCGGCGATCAGCACATCTACGCCGCGAGACTTGGCGGCCGCCACCGCGTCGTAAATCACCGAGGCGCTATCTGCCCCTGTATGCTGGGCAATAACCGGTACGCTGTTGCGTTCGCCCCACACTTTAAGCTGTTCCACCGCCGCCGCACGGAAGGTATCCCCAGCCGCCAGCATGACGCTCTTGCCTTCGCGCTGGAAACGCTGGGTGAGCTTGCCGATGGTGGTGGTTTTACCCACGCCGTTGACCCCCACCACCAGAATAACGAAGGGGCCGTCGCTCTCTTTCTCGAAGCTGAGCGGCGCAGACACGGGTGCCAGCAGCGCGGCCAGCTCCTCCTGTAGGCCGCGATAGAGCGCTTCGGGATTATTCAGCTCTTTGCGGGAAACCCGTGCCTCAAGGCGCTCGATGATTTCGCTCGTCGCTTCGATGCCCACATCGGCCATGAGCAGCTGAGTTTCCAGATCCTCCAGCAGCTCGTCATCGATATGCTTTTTGCCAAGGAACAGGTCGGCCAAGCCGTCAGTAAGATTAGCGCGGGTTTTTCCCAGGCCAGATTTGATGCGCGCAAACCAACCTTTCTTCTCGCCTTTTTCGGATACCGGCTTCTCTTGAAGCGCAGGCTTCGCGGCTGGCTCTGGCTCTGGCTCTGGCTCTGGCTCTGGCTCTGGCTCTGGCTCTGGCTCTGGCTCTGGCTCTGGCACAGTGTCCATGATTGGCGCGGGGGTGACTTCCTCGTCAACGCCCGTTGGCTGAACGTCCTCTTTGCTCACCGGCTCAGGCGACTGCTCCTGAGCGAGCACCTCAGTGGGTTCGTTTTCGCGCTCCGGCGCGGGCTTGGGCGGCTCTTCTGCCAGCGATTCGGAAGGTGCTGATACATCAGCAGCAGGCTCCTTATCAGGCGCGCCTTCGGGCTCGTCTAGCAGCGCTGGCTGCTCTTGGGCGTCTTGAGGCTCCTGCTGGGAGTCGTGCTTTTTCTTACGTTTGAAAAAACCGAACATAGGTGTCATCCGACTAAATAGGTGAACATTGCGATTATCCTACCACCGCAGACCAAGACTTTGGATAAGTAGCCCGCTACAATCCGCGTTATGAAACGACAACGCTCCTCTCGCTCATCATCTCGCATGTCGACTCCCCGCCGCGGAACTGCCAAACCGCCGGGGAAACTGCGCATTATCGGCGGCGATTTTCGCCGCCGCATGCTGCCTGTGCTCGACCATCCGGGCCTGCGCCCTACGCCGGATCGCGTACGTGAAACGCTGTTTAACTGGCTGGGCCAAGCGCTGCATGGCAAGCAGGTGCTGGACCTATTTGCCGGTACCGGCGCGCTTGGCATCGAGTCGCTCTCTCGGGGGGCTGCGCAGGTCACCTTTGTCGAGCGCGATACACACGTTGCCGCGCTGATTCGCGACAATCTTGCCACCCTCGGTGCAACGCAGGGGCAGGTAGTGACTGCTGATGCCCAGGCGTTTCTTGAAAAGCCTAGCCAACCTGCTGATCTGGTGTTTCTCGACCCGCCGTTCCACCAAGGGTTAGCCGCGTCTTGCTGTGCCGCGCTGGAAGCGGGCGGATGGCTGGCAAGCGATGCGATGATCTACCTGGAAACCGAACAGAGCCTAACGCCAGCGGTACCGGCTAATTGGAATTTACACCGTGAAACTCAGGCAGGTGAGAGTATTGCCAGACTCTATCAACGCGTGCCCTCGTAAAGCGCTTGCCGCCAACTGACAGCAGCGTTACGCTCGCTCAATTGAGTCACACATTGATAGCCCATTTTATTTCATGACGATAGGCAGCCGCCTGTCGTCCGTTACTGGAGGTAGGCATGAGCCTTGAGCTTTTTAATCAGTTAGAACAGAAAATCACCGACACTGTTGAGGCGTTGGAGATGATGAAGCTGGAAAACGAAGAGCTGCGTAACGAAAACGCTCAGTTAAAACAAGAGCGTGAAGAGTGGGAAAGCCGCTTACAAGGTGTGCTTAGCAAATTCGATGGCATGAGTGATAGCAACGCCTCCTAAGCCAACGGCAGCGACATTAACAGCGCATCCTCCCGCCCGGTCGTGCCTTTCACGGCCGGGTAGTACTCCTTCCGACGACCATCTTCGCCAAACCCCGCCTGCTGATACAGCGCAATCGCCCGCTGATTTCCAGCACGCACTTCCAACAGCAGCCGCTCAGCTTGCCACTGCTTCGCCACCGCGACCACTTTGTTAAGCAGCCGCTGGCCTATGCCTTGCCCTTGGCAATCGGGTAGTACACCAATCGCCTGTAGCTCAGCGTCAAACGGCAACTTCGCCACCAACGCATAACCCATTAGCACGTCGTCCTGCCAATAGCCCACTACCCAGGCCTGCTCATCAGCCAGCGCTTCATCTAACTGCTGGGGGCTTGCCCCGCTGTGCGCGGCGGCTTCTAAGGTATGTAGCGGCACTCGATGCGCAGCGTTTAACCGGCAGATCACTCGGCACTCCACTGCTGCCCTAAGGCCACCAAACGCGGCCATAGCGCGCGTTTAGCACTGGCCTGCTGAGTGAGCACGGCCAGCGACGGGCCTTGCCACACAGGAAGTGCGAGCGTTTGGCTCTGCCCGTCGGTAAGCGCCATGACTCGAGCAAGGTCAGTAGCCGTCTCCTCTGCGCCCCACCAGAGCACTTGCTCTAACTGCCAGCCTTGTCGGCTCGCGGCCCCAGCAACAAACGCTGCCACACCCTCCTGAGCTTCCTCAAGCGGCTCTTCCGGCGCAAAGGCTGTGGCCATGGGCGGCCATTTGAAGTGGGTCACTGTTGGCAGTTCGCCGCGTAACACACCAGCCGCCCGCAGCATATTGGCAAGCAACTGCTGTTCAACCGGAGACATTTCCCCTTCACATACGCTAAGCCAGCGTCCTCCCACACAAGCACAGGAGAGACTAAAGCTCAGCGGCTTGGCGGGTTGCGCAGGCGGCACTCTGGGTTCTGGTACCGGGCTCGCCTCCGGGGTGGGTGCCGCGGCAGGCGAATGACCTAAGAGCGCCTTGACCGCCGAGGGCGATGCCACTGGGGAAGTGTTGCCTTGCTCGGCAGCGGCAGGCTGGCTACGTGTTCGCGGTGCTGGTGCATCATCCAGCAGCGCATGCAACCGCTCCCGTGGTGGTGTTTTGGTCGGTGTTTCTTCCCACTCGCAGGCTTCCGTCGGGCGGGCGTTGGGCAGCTGGTAGCGGCATGCCCAAGCGGTAATACCCATAGCATCCAGGTAGTGCCGACGAACAACCTCCGGGGTCACTGGCCGCCGCCACGGCAGTTGGGGGAGTTCGGGCGCTCGCTGCCCCGTGCCTGCCACTCTTTGGGTGTGTAGAGGTGCAGCGCCAGGGCGTGCACCGGGCCAGAGAGCTCATCCGCCAACAGGGCATAAATTTGTTGGTGGCGCTTGACCGGCATCATGCCATCGAAGCTATCGCTTACCAGCGTCACTTTAAAGTGAGTTTCAGAGTTGGCCGGCACGTTATGCATATGGCTTTCGTTTTCGACCTGCAGCACGTCAGGGGTTAAGGCCGCCAACTTCTGCTCAATTTGTGTCTGTATCGCCATGGGACTCTCCTTCAGTCAGCAACTGGCTTATTGTACGCCCTTACTTTCCAACAGACGATGCCCGCCGCTCATCCAGCGCCCGCTGGGCGAGCGATACCCGCGACAGGCTCGCCAGCAGTGCCAGCACGGTAGTGCCCGCACCTAGCCAGAGCGTGACCTGAATTGGCGAGCCCAGTGCCAGCGCCGCTCCTACCAGTGCGACACCAAACGACTGCCCCACCGTGCGTGTGGTACTCATCACCCCAGACACGTTGGCACTGCGCTCCGGCGGTAGGCTGCCCATCATTTCGCGGTTATTCGGCGGCTGGAAAAGTCCAAACCCAATACCACACAGCGCCGTGCGCCACAGGCTGCCCGCCACGCCGGTGCTCTCATCCACCAGCGCCAGCGCGACTAGGCCAATAATCAGTAGCATCAGCCCGGTACTAGATAGCAGGCTGGGATTAACTCGATCCGCCAACCGCCCCGCCAACGGCCCCACTAGCATGATCGCCAGGGGCCACGGAGTGAATAGCCAAGCGGTTTCCAGCGGCGAAAAGCCCATCTGCTCCTGGTAGAAAAACGATAGCGCCACAAAAGTGAGTCCCTGGCCGATAAAAGCCAGGCCAGATGCCGAGACCGCCAGCGTAAAGCGCTTCTCGGCAAACACACTCAGCGGCAGCAGCGGGTAAGGCGCGCGGCGCTGGCGATGAATAAACAGCGCGCAGGCCCCTACCGCTAACAGTGCCCAGCCGCCGCTTTGCCAGAGTGGTGCAGCGTGACCAACGGCGTCCATAGCGACAAAGAAGCTCGCCAGCATCAACATCGAGTAGAGTGCCCCCAGCGTATCAAAACTACCCTGGCGAGGCGTATCCCGCGGCAACGCCCGGCTGGCTAGCCAGAGCGAGCACACCCCGAGGGGCACGTTGAGCGCAAACAACCACGGCCAATCCACAAACGAGAGAATAACCCCGCTGAGCGTGGGGCCTGCGGCATAACCACCCGCTACCACTAGAGCACTTAGACCGAGCGCGCTGCCTAACAAGCGGGATGGAAAAATAGCCCGATAGAGGGACGGCCCAATAGAAAGGGTCGCAGCTGCCCCAAGGCCTTGGAAGGCGCGAAACACTAGCAATGTTTCTAAATTACGCGACAGTGCCGCCCCTAGTGCTGCTACCACAAACGTCCCAAGGCCAAACAAGTAGAGCCGCCTGCGAGTAATGAGCTCGCTGATGCCCGCAAATACCAGTAAGAACGCAGCACACACGACCTGGAACAGGTTAGTAATCCATACTGCCCTGGAGGCCGGCACATTCAGATCGGCAGCAATGGTGGGCAGGGCCAGGTTGATCATGGTGGTATCGACCACCGCCATCAACGTACCGGTGACCAGCGCCAGCACGGCGAGCAGGCGCTCAGGCCCCGGCAGCCCATCATCGCCAGGGCGAGTTTCAAGCAGTCGCATGGTAATGAATTCCTAAACAGACCCCTTACAAACGGCGAAACCGGCCGAAGCCGGTTTCACTGTGCGCTTACGCTAAAATAGTAGCACGCTAATCTTGTTCGTTGTCGAGCAGCAGCGCGTCGTCAACATCCGAGATTTCCAGGGCGGTTTCGTCGTCCAGGTCAATGGCTAAGTAGCTGTGCTCAACGCGCAGGAATTCCTGAAACAGCGACCAATCTAATTTTTCTGGCCACTGGCGCTCATCCTCTTCCCAGGCGCGTAGCTCGGTCTCCAGGATTTCTACGTGACGCTCGCGGACAAACGTCTCTAACGCCTCAGGGGTATCCATCTCGGGGATCAGGTATACCGTACTTTCACGTTCGACGTCGTCCAGGGTCAGGTCGTCGTCTCCCATGGTGGGTTCGAGCGCATTGATCCAGTCCACGAAGGTCTGGGTCGGCCTGACGCTCAGGGCAGAGCGATTTAGCAGTTTCATGGGATTCTCCTCGCCGTCGAAACGTTGACCATTATGGGCGCTAAATCGCGCCCTTACCAACTTTTCGTCCGCTAGCGCCTGGTTGAGCGTTAATCCACCTCGGGGCGCATGGCCGGGAATAGCAGTACATCACGAATGGAGGGGCTGTCGGTAAACAGCATTACCAAACGGTCAATACCGATGCCCTCGCCCGCCGTGGGCGGCAGGCCGTACTCCAGCGCGCGCACGTAGTCGGCGTCATAGTACATGGCTTCCAGATCACCGGCGTCTTTCTCGGCAGCCTGTTCACGGAAACGCTCTGCCTGGTCTTCGGCGTCGTTCAGCTCCGAGAAGCCATTGGCGATCTCGCGTCCACCGACGAAGAACTCAAAGCGGTCGGTCACGAAGGGGTTGGCATCGTTACGACGCGCCAGCGGGCTAACTTCTGCCGGGTATTCAGTGATGAACGTGGGCTGGTCCAGTTTGTGTTCCGCCACTTCTTCAAAGATCTCGGTTTGGACTTTACCCAGCCCCCAGCTCTCTTTGACCTTGATACCGAGTTTTTCTGCCGCAGCACGGGCAGCATCCAGGGTGTCCAGCTCGGCGTCGGTGATGCCGTCGCCGTGATCCAGAATCGCTTGGCGCAGGGTGAGACGCTTGAAGGGCTGGCCGAAATCGTAGCTGGCCCCTTGGTAGGTGATCGTGGTGGTGCCGAGCACCTCCTGAGCCGCCGTGCGCAGCATGGCTTCGGTCATGTCCAGCAGGTCGCGGTAATCCGCGTAAGCCCAGTAGAACTCCACCATGGTGAACTCCGGGTTGTGCCGTGTGGACAAACCTTCGTTACGGAAGTTGCGGTTGATCTCGAACACTTTCTCGAAACCACCCACCACCAGACGCTTCAGGTAAAGCTCCGGCGCAATACGCAGGTACATATCGATATCCAGCGCATTGTGGTGAGTAATAAACGGACGCGCCGCCGCGCCGCCGGGGATCGGCTGCAGCATCGGCGTTTCCACTTCCATGAAGCCACGGGCTTCGAAGAAACGGCGCATGGAGCTGATCACCGCCGCGCGGGTCTCGAACACCTTACGCGACTGCGGGTTCATGATCAGATCGACGTAGCGCTGGCGGTAGCGCGCTTCTTGATCGGTCAGGCCGTGGAACTTATCCGGCAGCGGGCGCAAGCTCTTGGTCAGCAGCTGCGCCTCGACCATCATCACGTACAAGTCGCCTTTACCCGACTTATGCACCGGGCCACGGGCGGCGACGATATCGCCGATATCCCAGCCTTTGATGTCTTCCAGCACGTCTTCCGGCAGCCCCTTTTTATCCACGTAGAGCTGGATCTGGCCCGCCACGTCCTGAATCACGATGAAAGGACCGCGTTTGCGCATCACGCGACCGGCCACCGACGCCTGATGATCCAGCGCTTCCAGCTCGGCTTTGTCTTTCTCGCCCAGCAGGTTGTGCAGCTCAACGGTGAGGCTGTCGCGGCGGAAATCGTTCGGGAAAGCGCTCTTGCCCTGCTCGGCCGCCCGCTCACGGCGGGCCGCTAGCTTGGCACGGCGCTCGGCGATCAGGTGATTTTCGTTATCGAGAGAAGACGCGTCTTGGTTAGCCATCGGGCACCCTATTTCTGTTCAAACGCTAAAAAGATTACAAACCCTGCTTCAGGCTGGCGACGATAAACTGATCTAAATCCCCGTCGAGCACCTTGTCGCAGTTGCTGGACTGAACGCCGGTACGCAGGTCTTTAATGCGCTGATCATCCAGTACGTAAGAGCGAATTTGGCTGCCCCAACCGATATCGGCTTTGGAGTCTTCCGCTTCCTGCTTGGCCGCATTGCGCTTTTGCATCTCAAACTCCCACAGCTTCGCCTTCAACTGCTTCATGGCGAAGTCGCGGTTCGCGTGCTGGCTGCGCTGATTCTGGCATGCCACCACAATTCCGGTGGGTTCGTGGGTAATCCGTACCGCGGAGTCGGTGGTGTTGACGTGCTGACCACCCGCACCGCTGGAACGATAGGTATCGACACGCAGATCCGATGGATTGATCTCGACCTCGAAGCTGTCGTCGATTTCTGGCGACACAAAGACGGAGGCAAACGAGGTGTGGCGACGGCCACCCGAGTCAAACGGGCTCTTGCGCACCAGACGATGGACGCCGGTTTCGGTACGCAGCCAGCCAAAGGCATAGTCACCCTGAATATGCAGCGACGCCGACTTGATACCCGCGACTTCACCGGCAGAGATTTCAATGATCTCGGTCTTGAAGCCGTGGCTTTCGGCCCAACGCAGGTACATGCGCAGCAGAATGTTGGCCCAATCCTGAGCTTCGGTGCCCCCGGAGCCCGATTGAATATCCAGGTAGGCGTTGTTCTCGTCCATTTCTCCCGAGAACATGCGGCGAAACTCGAGCTTCTCCAGAGCGTCCTGTAAGCCGTCGAGCTCTTTGCGTACTTCCTCGACGGTGCCCTCGTCCTCTTCCATCTCGGCGAGCTCCAGCAGGTCGCGGCTATCCGCTAGCCCCTGATCCAACTCGTCAATGGTGGCCACAATGGCTTCGAGGGAGGCGCGCTCTTTGCCCAGTTTTTGAGCGTAGTCTGGATCGTTCCAGACATTGGGGTCTTCCAGTTCGCGAGAGACTTCTTCTAGCCGATCTTTCTTCTCGGCATAGTCAAAGATACCCCCTAAGAACCGCTGTCCGCTCAGACAGGTCCTTGATCTGGTTATGAATCGGATTGGTTTCCAACATGGGCTCGCCCTAGCGTGGTCTAGATCGGATCGTACAGAAGTGTATCGATCAGAAAAGCGCATAGTGTAACGAAAGCCGACACGCCCCGCATCCAATGGCCTGCTACTAGGTAATAGCGAGTAGGGTGAGGCGTCTCCGCCTCATCCCTCTCACAGAACCGTACATACGGACCACGTATACGGCTCATGCCATTAACTTACCCCGAATTCGGGGACAGTGATGCCGGTTCTGACCCTGGTCAGATCCAATAA